>DATDNL010000565.1:0-3100 GCA_036518315.1 Flavisolibacter sp.
AGGACGCTAAATTCTTCAGCCATTATTACCTGCATGGAGATGATACGCTCGAAAAGTCACTTGCGAAACATGGATTTCAAAGCGATGACATCACCGACGTTTTCTTAACGCACCTGCACTTTGACCATTGCGGTGGATCCATCAAACGCGAGGGCGATAAACTGGTCCCGGCATTTAAGAATGCTACCTATTGGAGTAACAAACAACATTGGGATTGGGCCGTGCATCCAAACGAAAGAGAAAAGGCTTCGTTCTTAAAAGAAAATATTCTACCCATCCAGGAGAGTGGCCGTTTAAAATTTATAGACGTGTCTCCTCCTTCTGACCATAAACTCGGGGAAACCGCATTCACGGACAATATATCGGTGCGTTTTGTTAGCGGTCACACAGAAGCGATGATGCTTCCGCAGATCCGCTACAAGGACAAGACAATTGTTTACATGGCTGATCTTTTGCCTTCAGCAGGGCATATTCCCATTCCGTATGTAATGGCCTATGATATGTTTCCTCTCACGACATTGAAGGAAAAGAAGACGTTTCTGAAAGAGGCTGTTGAAAACAATTACATCCTGTTCTTCGAACACGATCCTAAAATAGAATGCTGCGACCTCCATAAGACGGAGAAAGGCATACGCGCTAACAACTATTTTAAACTGGAGGAAGTTTAGTTCTGTTGGTGATCTTCTATTGTGTTGGCTCCGACTTCTTTCTCTTCGCTATGACAGAAAGCGGGTAGCGAAGGTTTTTATAACTTGTCATGTCGACTTTAATACTGCCAACAAGGATCTGGCTTTCGATACGAACAGGAACATGGTTGTCGTCATCGCTCACCCACACTACCATGTCTTCGCCACCTTTGAATATCGTCCCCGGAATCAGGAGGACTTTGAACTTAATGGCATTGAACTTACCATACTTCGTTTTTACTTCTTCCTTACCGAAATAACGGATGTATAGATCATACACCTGGTTCTCGAGGAACATCTGGAAGGGTATCTTATCTCCTTTTTTGTACTTGTCAAAATCAACATTCCTTGCATAGTAGATGGTGCTCAACACATCCTGCACGCAGGACGGCACTTTGTAGGTACCCGTTTGGTTGGTGGCAGTATTGTTGGAGTGATTGAAGTTCACGGTCTCCATCTTTTTGGTGCTACCTTCATTCACGTCGCGGAAGAACTTTAGGGGCTGCATGGTCTGCGTGTCGATATAACTTTCATACCGGTCCCTTACTTTATATATCCAGTCGTATTTGGTGTTAGATCCTCCTACCCCTGTCACGTGATAAACACTACGGCCATTCAGTTTTTCTACTTTATTGCTGAAGGTGGTTGTTCCCGCATTCACGTGAGCTCCTGCCAATGAGTAAAATATGGTGTAAGTGATCTCTTCGCCATTTTGAGTGGTCGTATTCCTTATCCCGCAAAAGTTGTTCTGGGCCTGTAACTGCAATCCTAGCAGTAAAGAAAAGCAAAGACTATAGTGAATCATTCTCATTTTTAAAAACTCTTAAACTCAATATCAATAAACTACCTGCAATGGCGGGCAGGATCAAATTAATAAACCATACTGTTACGGAGGTAAACCCAATACCAAGGGTATTTGTTGAAAACAGGCCCATTAGTTTGATGCTGATTTCTCCTCTCAACCATACTTCCACCACCGCTATAGAAGGGATGACAGCCATAGCAAGGAAGACCACACTCATAACCCTGGCTATGGTGTCGGCCGCAACATTGACCTCAAATAAATAAAAAACCAGTACATACTGGATGATAAAGATCAGGTAGCGCAGGAAAGAAATCAGCAGCATTTGAACCAACAGCCTTGTGTGGAACTTTTGAAGGGCTTCCACCAGGTAGATGTATCGCCGGTTCCTGATCCATTTATTGAACAGCCCAACCGTGCCTGCCACATTGAAATAGATCAACAGCAGTATGCATACCAGTATAATAAGCCCATAAACAACAAATTGGTACCACAACTTGAGCTGCGGGAATTGATTCACCAGCGGTGCTTTTAGCACGAGCAGGCCGATGGTACCCATAATGATCGTGGTCAGCAACTGGGCAAAACTTCCCACCAGCGTCACTGAAATGGTTTTCAGCCGGTTCCCTTCGGGCAAATACATGATGCGGCCGAGATACTCTCCCACCCTGTTCGGCATCGTAACCGAGAATGAAACTCCCGACAACACAGCCTTGAAGGCCTGCCAAAACTTTACAGGGTAAAAGGTGCGAACGGATATCATCCACTTCCAGCTCTCGAGACCCCAGTTTACAGGGATCAGTAAGAATGCTGCAAACAGGTAAAGGATCTTGTAGGAACGGAAGGACTGAACGATCAGCAGCCACGACTCCTCTAATTGAGGTTGTTTGATGATTTGCCTGTATATAGAGTAGCTTAGCCATGCGAACAAGAGAGGACCTAGAAAATAGTTGACGAAGATTTTGATATTTTTGTTCATCTGCATGTTCGCAGTAAAAGTAAAGAACACGGATGACACGGATAAGACAGATTCCCACGGATGAAGTTTTGATGGGTCGCAGACGTTCTTAAAAAGATTTCCTTGCAAAAGCCTGTTATAATATTAGGAATTGACCCCGGTACCCTTGTAATGGGCTATAGCGTTGTTGAAGCATGCAAAAATGTCTTCTCCATTAAGACACTAGATGTACTTAAGCTTTCTTCCAAAAAAGACCATTACCAGCGTTTACAGTTGGTCCACCAGAAGATCACAGAGCTCGTGGATCAATATGCACCCAACGAGTTTGCCATCGAAGCACCCTTTTTCGGCAAGAACGTTCAAAGTATGCTGAAACTGGGAAGGGCACAAGGTGTGGCCATTGCTGCCGCCATGACAAGGAATATCCCCGTGACGGAATACTCGCCCCGAAAGATCAAGCAGTCTATCACCGGCAATGGAAACGCCGATAAAGAGCAGGTGTGGAAAATGCTGCAGCGAATTACAGCGCTACCTGACAAGCCAAAGTATTTCGATGCCACGGATGCCCTGGCTGTTGCCATTTGTCATTTCTACGGCAGCAACGATGTAACCGTGACGGCAAAGAAGACAGGTGTAAGCAAAAAGGCTTCCGGT
>DATDNL010000566.1:0-5032 GCA_036518315.1 Flavisolibacter sp.
GAGATCCGGTAGGAGGTCTTTTCTAGAGGCCGCCATATAATAATTAGCGGCAGAAATATTTGCTTGTTTCGCTTTGACCGTTGGATAGTCTACTGCGATTTTTTGCAGCAGCTGGGGCAGACTGTATTTCGCAGTTTGAGCCGAAACTGAAAGGGTTAAAGCCAGTAAGGCAGTAAATAAAGTTGGTTTCATTTCAACGTGATTTGATGTAAGGAAATTTATTCAGGAGGGAAAAAGTCCTTTTATCAAATACGGAAATGAGAAATGCTTAAATAACGATCGTTATGTGGAGAGATTTGAAAGACTGTTGATCGTCCTTCGGACAATGAAGTCAGGGACGTACATCTAGAGGACAGGAATGATAATAATTTCAACTGGAAGCTTTTCAGAAAGGCACGGCAAGGGTTTAAAGACGGCAGTTTTATTTTCTTCCGAATGTCCTCCTGCACAATGGCTTCTTCGTGCGGATAGGCATATTCATTGCGCTTTCTAACCACCTGCCTTAGGTCAGCTGTACTTGTTTGACGATTATAGGGTGAACTAAGTGACTGAGAGGCGAAAACAAGACAAGGCCTTGCCAGTATAGCGACTACCGCAATAGCCAGGATAAGCAAATAGTGTTGCAAGGGCGCCTTCATTATTTTTTTGCGAATGGCGGGTCAAAAATAATTTCCGTTAATAAATCAGCGATTAGTGCCGCCTGTTATTTTGATGTTAAACGGATTTATGGGTGTTCCACGACTTCATTAAAAACAGATTAGAAATTGCAGACTGCGAAACTTTTATCATGTAATATTTTATATTTCGACGCTACGGTTTCATTCTTACGGGCGAGGTTCCTTAGAAAATTATTTCGCCAAGGCTTTTGACCGTCTACCTTTGTCGGGATTTCACCCTGGGCCATGATATTTTTAATCGTCATAATTGTACTGGCATTGATCTTTGATTTCACCAATGGATTTCATGATGCCGCCAACTCTATTGCAACAATTGTTTCCACTAAAGTATTGACACCCTTCCAGGCAGTGCTCTGGGCTGCAGCTTTCAACTTCATTGCATTTTTTGTATTCAAGGAGCATAAGGTTGCGGGGACTATTGCGGGAATCGTTTCCTCTCACCTGATCAGTTTCCAACTGATTCTTGCTGCGACCATTGCCGCAATAACGTGGAACTTGTTGACATGGTACTACGGAATTCCTTCAAGCTCGTCTCACACGTTGATAGGAGGGCTGGTCGGTGCTGCTATCGGTGCCGGTGGATTTGCTGGCGTTAACAGTTCGCCTGTCATTAAAGCTTTGGTATTTATGGTTTTGTCGCCGGTGATAGGAATGATACTGGCTTCAATCTTGACAATCATCGTTGTTTATTTAAGTAGAAATGCGAGGCTTAGGAAAGCGGAAACCAATTTCAAGCGACTCCAATTACTTTCCTCTGCTGCGTTGAGCTTGTCACACGGTGGTGGTGATTCTCAAAAAACAATGGGATTGATTTTCACTGCGATTTGGTTTTATTCAACGCTTCATGGAAACACTTCTGAACTGAGCAGTTATAAAATGCCAGACTGGCTTCCTGTTGCGTGTTACACGGCGATAGCTCTTGGAACAATGGCAGGGGGATGGCGAATTGTAAAGACAATGGGGACAAGAATAACGAAAGTTACTCCACTAGAGGGGGTGTGTGCAGAAGGGGCAGGAGCGCTCACATTGTTTCTTACCATTCTTCTTGGTATACCCGTGAGTACAACTCATACGATTACCGGTGCGATAGTTGGCGTGGGTGCGGTAAAAAGGGTGAGCGCAGTGCGGTGGGGCGTAACCATTAACCTGGTCTGGGCATGGATATTAACCATCCCGTTAAGTGCATTATTATCGATGACCTTATATTGGATCTTTCATTGGTTAAGCCGTTGATCAGTTTATTAATTGATTGAGTTAGCATGGAATTTCTTCCGCTTCACCCATAACCGTTTATTCGCCGAAAAACTCGGAGTGGATCTTGTGGCTAAGCCAGTAAGCTTTGCCAAACTTTTGGTTTCTCGTACGCCAGTTTGTAGTTAGGTACGTTCAGAACTAAAAACGATTCCTTTTGTCAGAATGTCTAATCAGGCCTCCGCTGTACGCTACGGTGCAAAGATTTTGATTGGCTAGCGAAGCCTGGACCCTAAGTATTCGGTATTGTATTGATGCCGGGCATGAATGTTTTCGAGGATACCTGGCTGATCGAAAGCGCGCCGCACAGAAAGAAACAACTACACTTTTCTTACCGTTGAACTCCCCCTGGTATTTCCCAAAAGCACATAAATCGTCATTTGTCCCACTTTTTAGGCAATTTGTTCCATAGAAATACCTTTAGCTAGATTTATTTTTACAGGATAGCAATCACCTAGTTCTATTGACATGAAGACACTTACCTTTTTATCAGTTGCAGTGCTATGGGCTTTGTTCAATTATGCTTCCGCCCAGGATTTGAAGCTGAATGACCTCGAGTATTTTGAACAGCAAGGTGTCAACGTCCTTGTGTATAGTAATCTATTTACGGGAGGCTTCAATGATGAGAAGAACTCCGGTATTGAATTGATTCACCACGGCGTTAGAACCGCGCAAGGAGGTGCCGTGAGACTCTCGAATACGCCGGAGCAATGGGATCTTGTTCCTACTGTTTTGAACAGGAAGGTCGACCGCGCATCAAACTCGATCGAGGTTACGTTGAGATATAAAGATTACGATTTTGATTCAAAAATCGTCGTTGCCGCTAAGGGTAAAGGCGTTGAGATATCTGTTTATCTGGACAGACCTGTTCCCAAAACATTGGAGGGAAAAGCGGGATTCAATCTTGAGTTTTTGCCTTCTCAATATTGGGCCAAGACCTATTTGATGGATGGACGTTTCAACCGGTTCCCACGGTATGCAGTCAGTTCGACCACAACAGAACCTAATAGTGAGAAGATCAAACAATTTAAAGGGTATGTGACTGCTGACGACAGGGGTACAGGTAGATTTGTCGATCCACTTCCCATGGAGAAGGGCCGTACTTTTCTTCTTGCTCCAGATGAACCTTCACGCCTGGTGAAAATTACCTCTCCTGATGTGGATCTAATGTTATTCGACGGTCGGATGCTGGCGCAAAACGGATGGTTTGTTGTTCGTAGTTTGCTTCCGGCCGGTAAAACAGGCAGGGTCCTGACCTGGACCGTTGAACCCAATGCTATTAAAGGATGGGTAAGAGAACCGAATATCGGCTTGTCCCAGGTAGGTTACGTTCCGTCACAACCAAAGGTATCTGTCATTGAGTTGGATAAGAAAGACAAACCACTTAGACGAGCGTCTTTGTATAAAATTGATGAGAGCGGCAGCGCTAAAGAAGTGTTCAGCGGGAATATCATCCCTTGGGGTAATTATTACAAATACAACTATGTAAAGTTCGATTTCTCCACAGTTAAGACTCCAGGCATATACTACATACAGTATGGCAAGTTTAAAACAAACAACTTCTTAATAGACAACAACGTTTATGATAAGATCACGGATGCCACCAGCGATGTCTGGATACCGATACATATGGATCATATGTATGTCAAAGAAGCGTACAGGGTTTGGCATGGTGAACCTTTCAAAGATGGATATCTCCAGGCTCCGCCAAATACTGATCACTTCGACCTCCATTTTCAAGGACCAACGACGGATACGAAGTATAAAGCATTGGAATTGATCCCCGGATTGAATGTAGGTGGTTTTTTTGACGCCGGGGATTTTGATATCGAGACGGGATCGAACATAAGTGTCGTTCAGAATTTTGTTCAGATATGGGAGTATTTCAAACCCTTGCGCGATGAGACATTCGTCGATGAAAAGCATCGCTACGTCGATCTCCATCGTCGGGATGGCACGCCCGACATTTTGCAGTTTATAGAACATGGAACATTGAACCTGATCGCGCAAGCAGAAAACATTGGCCACATGGCACAAGCACTTTCGAATTCGGTGCTTGATAATTATCATCATCTTGGCGACGCAGCTTCCATAACGGACGGCCTGCCTTACAATCCAAGCCTTGGCCCCTACGAAGTTGCAGCTGATGGCCGGTCGAGTGGGGTTAAAGATGATATGTGGGCGTTTACGAGCCGTAATCCAAATCTTGATCTGCAGGCGGCTACCATGTTTGCCGCGGTGAGTCGTCTGCTTAAGGGATATAATGATGACCTGGCAGCAAGAGCATTACAACAGTCAAAGAGGCTTTTAAAAGAAGCAACAGATTTGTTGGCTAACCGTAGACAGGATAGCCTGGGCCGGGGTGGCAGAGGAGGAGATATTGGCACCAACCTTCAATTGTATATTTCAACCGGTGAGAAACAATACCTCGACAAGTTTCAGCAACTGTTATGGCCTGCACTTGACCGCAATGTCAATTTCCTTCTTCTTACCGCATTAGATGCCATACCTCATATGGATGCATCCTACAAAGAAAAGGTCCGCCCCTATGTCGTGAAATACAATGATTATATCAGAAGTCTTGAAAAGGATAATCCTTACGGAGTGCCTATCGGGCTCGGTAATTGGGCAGGTAATGGAGCGATCCAAGGTTTTGGTACCACGGTTTGCTTTGCCGCCAAATATTTTCCTGATGTTGTTGATGCTAACAATGCTTACAAGGTCACTAACTGGTTATTTGGTTGTCACCCGTATCACAATTATTCGTTCGTGGCGACTGTAGGTGCCACTCGGCCCAAATCTGTTTTTTATGGAAACAACAGGGCGGATTTCGCGGCTATTCCAGGCAATGTTGCTCCTGGAGTATTATTTAGAAAGCCAGACCATTTTGAAAACTACGACGACTGGCCTTTCCTTTGGGGGGAAAACGAGGGCACCATTGCGGGCAATACCAGCTATTTGATCTTTGGATCTGTTTTCAAAAGCTTAATAAAATAGGCGATAGGATTTAGAGGTTCCAGTAGTCAAACAGCAATACGGAATTGTAATAGTTGTCTATCTGTTGTTGTTTAAATGTTGAGTTTGTTCATAAATCAGCAGTGTAA
>DATDNL010000567.1:0-3048 GCA_036518315.1 Flavisolibacter sp.
AATGCCGACCGTAGCAATGTGAAGCTTACGTTTGTTTTGGAAGGAAACAAGACGGTTCAGTCCAAAGAGTTCAAAGTGAATTCATCTACACAGGTATTAGATAACGTAGTAGTTACTACGCTCTAATAACCCCGGTAAGTAGTCTTGTCATGTTGAGCTTGTCGAAACATGAGGGACTCTAAAGATCAAATCAAAACATTTCCCTGCCGGCCTCAAAATGCATTTACGCGAAAAGTCATGTTGTCTGCCAATAGCGTGATGAGAGGCCGGTAAGGATTTTTTAAGGTCTATTTAAATTGGAACGTTTATCAATGAAGGTCAGCGAGACTGTTTAGGTCTTGCTGGCTTTTTTGTTTGTGTTCGTGTTGCTAAACCTCCGCCATTGCTTTGTTACCTGCTCATTGTACAGTCAATACCTTTCGATTCCTTCCACGGAATCGGTTTTATGGATATGTGGACAGTCATCAGTATCCTTGTCCTAATATCTTTTTTAGTTAGAAAAAGTTGCCGAAACAAGTTCGGCATGACAGAGCCAAACGTCTGTTGCATCAGCTGCTTTCTCCTGGATGTTGCTTCCGACGACTCTTTTGTTGCTGACGCATGTCAGCACCTTTCTCTTTTTTGTTAGACTGTGTGTAAAACTACACCGCCCTAATCAACTTAGCCAACTCATTCAACCATTCAACTGCCCAATAAACTACCGGTCAAATCAAAGACTTACACCACATAGTAGGCACATTAGGTACATAGAATAGCACATAGATTTCTGAAGTATCGAAACCGCACCTATGTGTTTTCTATGTGTGCTATGTGTCTATGTGGTGATAAGACAATCGGTAAGCAAATCACTCTTTCACACTAACGGATATCAGCGCCTGGCTCTCTTATATTCTTTTCCTTTCGCGCTATATGTATTTTTATACCTACATCCTGAGCAATTAAGCCGGGACAACATTTTACATTGGAGTAACCAACAACCTTGAGGTCCGGTTAGCACAACATAGAAATGGAGAAGGTGGAATGTTTACTTCAAAATACAAGTGTCATGACTTGATGTATTATGAAGAGTACACAAATATTAACGATGCTATCGCCAGGGAAAAGAACCTGAAGAACTGGCACCGGGAGTGGAAGATAAACTTGATCAGGAAAGATAATCCAGAATTAAAAGATTTGTCTGAAGGATGGTTTGCCTAGAGAAAGTTGCCGAAACAAGTTCGGCATGACAGTCGGCAGGGACGTTTACTTTTACCAAATTGGAACTCTACACCAGCCCCTGCTTTATTAAATTCTTAACGAATGCTCTATACTTTTCTTAAGTTCGTATCGTTTTTAAATCTCCACTTCAACCATCCCGCCCTGCGGGACATTTAACGATCGCCGCCAATTTATTTACCGGTAAAACCAATTAAACATGGCAAACAACAACCATATACAGGACGATGGCTTGTACTCTTACGATTCGTTTAGTGGAGGCAAAAGACAAAAATCGGATCAGAACTTTCTATGGTGGTGCGCGGGTGCCCATCAGAACCTATTAAAACAGTTTCCGTCGGAGCATGTCAAGTATGCGGGTCTGGGCGGCGTGGTGTTAGCCACCTTTGTGTTGGCAACCCTGTCGTCCGGTTACGCCATCTATAGTGTTTTCGGAAACTGGATATGGACCATTGCCTTCGCCTTTATATGGGGATTGATCATCTTCAACTTCGACCGCTTTCTTGTTTCGACGATGCGCAAGTATGGCGTGAGTAAAAGAAAACAGGTATGGATGGCCATTCCGCGTTTGGCCCTTGCACTGTTGATTGGTTTGACGATTGCGCGTCCGCTCGAGCTGAAGATATTCGAAAAGGAGATCACAGTGAAGATGCAGGAGAATCTTCACCATAAGATCCAGAACAACGACAGCCTCCTGCAAATAGAAAATAAGCTCTTAATGCAAGACGCCACAGCCGAAAGGCAAAGACTGACTTCAAGAAAGACCGCAATTGAAGATTCGCTGGCTCAATTACAAAGTGCTTATATACAGGAGGCCGACGGAACGGGAGGCAGCGGGAGGAGAGGAATTGAGAAGCTGACTCGTTTGAAAATGGATGCGTATAATAATGCGCTTGTGGAATATGGGCCCGAAATGCGATCTGTCGATAGCGGCATCAGGATACAGGATAGTATTCTGAGTAGTGCCAAGGCCGGACTGGAACAGAAGAGAAAAGATTATGCGTTAACGGCTGCAGGTAACCAGGGTTTCCTTGAAAGGAATAAGGCGCTGTCTGATCTTTCGAGCCAGGAGAGTAGCGTGTGGTGGACGAGTACTTTGCTTTCATTGCTGATCATACTTATCGAGATAGGCCCGATCTTATCGAAACTGATCATGCCAATTGGTCCTTATGATATCGCACTGGCAAAAGAAGAATTGCTTCAAATGGCGGAAGATGAAAACCATATGCGCAAGAGCAAAGAAGTGACGTTTGAAAAGAGAAAACATTTTTACCAGAAGCAAAAGGAGATGTCCGAGGAACTCGTGGGTAAGCTTACCGAGCTTCAGAAAAAACATATCGATGAAGAACTGGAGAAGTGGGAGAGAGGAGAGTGGAGTTCTAAAGATCATCGTGCGAGTATGGATGAAGTGATCAGGAAGATCAAGGAGAAGTATAATGTGAATGATGAGGATTTAATTTGAGAATTAGCTAATGAGATAATTAGCTAATTAGCTAATTGAATGTGACAATGGGACAATGTGACAATGTGCCAATGGGGAATTAGCTGATTAGCTGATGGGATAATTAGCTAATTGAATGTGACAATGGGGCGATGTGGCGATGTGCCAATGGGGGAATTAGCTGATTAGCTGATTTGGATAATTAGCTGATTGGTTAATTAGTTGATTAGTTGATTAGGTTGATTGGGGATCGGTTGAATTGTTGATTGTGTCGGTGCCAGTTAGGGAAAGATGCTGAAATAAATTCAGCACAGGTTCGGCATGACAACCAACGTTCGGCATGACAGTTCGAAAGGCTATCACATTTGACACCCCTTCCTGAATGCTACTTG
>DATDNL010000568.1:0-6510 GCA_036518315.1 Flavisolibacter sp.
GGCATTTCTCTGGCCGAACATTCAAACGCAATATCTCGCTATGGCTCTCCTTTGTCCTCACTACTCCGACTAAGAAAATCTTTATGGGTGGAGATTCGGGCTACGATACACACTTCAAAGCCATTGGAGAACAGTATGGTCCTTTCGACCTTGCGATACTCGAGGACGGCCAGTACAATCCATTCTGGCGATACATCCACATGATGCCCGAGGAAGTGGTGCAGGCGGCTCAGGACCTCGGTGCCCGAATGTTGTTGCCTGTACATTGGGGTAAATTCTCTCTCTCGCTGCACGCGTGGGACGAACCTATATCACGAGTAGTCAAAGAAGCCAATCGAAAAAGCCTTCCCGTTCTTCACCCGATGATTGGTGAAGCCGTATACCTGGACAGGGTCAATAGTTTTAGTGAATGGTGGAAGGAAGCTTCTGCCTGACAGCGGATTCTAATACTTGAATTCGACAATCGGCAACATCGCAGCTAAGTCAGAAATCATTAAATCATGGACTACTGTTAAGCTTCTGAATCGATAGAAAATACTCTTCCCGCTTCAGGTTGCTTCTTCGCGTATTCAATTGAAAATATTTCTCTTGCTACATGACCGTTCACATTATCTTCGCCCGTCAATAAACTAAGATGGCATTACTCGAAAAGCAACTTGTAGTAAAACGCTCAACCATACCCAACTCAGGAAAGGGTTTGTTTACGAAGAAACCTATTCCTAAAGGAACGCGCATTGTAGAATATAAAGGCAAGACCTCTACCTGGAAAGAGGTAAACATCGATGAAGGCCGCAACGGTTACATTTATTACATCAACCGCAAGAATGTCATTGATGCCATGCCCTTTCCCCAGCACCTCGCCCGTTACGCCAACGATGCACAGGGCCTTAGCAAGGTTAAGGGCATTACCAATAATTGCAGGTACGTGGCCGACATGGACACGATGAAAGTCTATATCGAATCAGTAAAAGATATTCCTGCCGGCGCGGAAATACTCGTTCAATACGGAAAGGAATACTGGGACGTCATCCGTCATAACATGAAGCTCGACGAGAAGGAAAAGGCACAGGCTGCAAAAGCGAAATTAAAGAAGGCTTCTTCACGCAAGTCGGTAAAAGGCACCGTCTCTAAAAAGAAGCTCGGTTCAAAAACTATCAACAGGAAGAAGACTTCATTAGCGGCCTGAGTGATAAGGTGTGGAGAGAACAACGTTCGTTTGACCTATTGTTAATTCCTCCCAATTTTTCTTTGGCTACTTCTATTTAAAATTATCAGTCATTATTTTCGCAACCTTGAAGGGGATACAATACATATTTACTGCGCGGCATGTTTGCTCAAGCGTCATTATGGTATTAACGCTGTTATGGCTGACAGTAAGTACCCCCTTCGTCTACGAGGCACAAAAAACCCTTAGGGAGAGTCAGAAACAAACAAAACAGAACTACAACACCAATCCTTTCTCCAACACCACCGAAGAAAAGAACGAAAGCAGTGTGAACACACTCTCTGAGTATTTGCACGACCACCTATCCATTGAAACAGATTTTGTGACTCTCGTAAGGATGTACAAGAGTTACCCTTCTATCATATATCCCGAGCATCATCCCGAACTCCTTTCTCCTCCTCCGGAAGCATAATTGGTTTTATTGTTATTCACTACCGCTTGCTATTGAATAGTTGCTTCAGTAGTGATATTCTATTGTTCATTCTAAAACCAAATTATCATGAGACGTGCAAGCTCATACCTGAAAACATTCGGGGCGGACTTCCCATCTTCTATAGTAGTGTTCTTAGTAGCGCTACCCCTTTGCCTCGGTATTGCCCTGGCTTCCAATGCTCCATTATTTAGTGGCATCATAGCCGGCATCATCGGCGGCATCGTCATCGGCTCTTTGAGTGGCTCACAATTGAGCGTGAGTGGACCTGCAGCAGGGCTGACAGCCATCGTGGGAGCCGCTATTCTGAAGTTGCCAACATTCGAAACATTTCTCCTGGCAGTAGTCATCTGCGGCGCCCTCCAGGTGGTATTCGGATTTATTAAGGCTGGTGTCATTGGCGACTATGTTCCTAACTGTGTTATAAAAGGGATGCTCGCCGCCATCGGACTAATTCTGATTTTGAAACAGTTCCCTCATCTCGTTGGATACGATGCCAATTTTCTTGGAGATGAAAGTTTCAAACAAGGCAACGATGAGAATACTTTTTCAGGCATCATTCATTCGCTCAGGTACATTACTCCGGTAGCTGTATTGATTGGAGCAGTAGGACTCTTGTTCCAGTTTGCCTGGGAAAAGTTTACCGCCAACAAAAAAGGATTCATCAGGATAATACCGGCACCGCTCATTGTCGTATTAGTCGGCATTGCCATCAATGAGTTTTTTAAGAATGGTTCCACCTATGCGATTGATCCAAAGCATATGGTCAACATTCCCATTGCCCAATCTACAGGTGAGTTCTTTTCGTTCTTCACCCGTCCCGATTTCAATGGCTTCCTCAACAAGGAAGTATGGATAGCAGGCGTCACCCTCGCATTGGTTGCAAGCCTTGAAACATTGTTAAGCATCGAGGCAATCGACGACCTGGATCCATATCAAAGAGTGACCAACAAGGAAAGAGAACTAAAAGCCCAGGGTATAGGCAACATGATTTCCGGTCTCATCGGCGGGCTTCCAATCACCTCCGTTATCGTTCGCTCTTCGGCAAACGTAAATGCAGGCGCCCGCTCAAAGATGTCAGCCATCTATCATGGTATCCTGCTCCTGCTTTGCGTGGCATTCATACCTGCCTTGCTGAATCTAATTCCCAAGGCTGCTCTCGCTGCAGTATTGATCTATACGGGTTACAAATTGGCAAAGCCTTCGTTGTTCAAAGCCTATTACAGGAAAGGATGGGACCAGTTCCTTCCATTCGTGTTAACTATTACAGCCATCCTGCTCACCGACTTATTGATTGGTGTGTTGATAGGCATTGGTGTCGGTTTGTTCTTCATCATCCGGAGCAATTTTAAAACTTCGGTATTCATTGTACACGATCACAACAAATACCTGATACGCTTGCGTAAGGATGTTTCTTTTCTTAACAAGCCCATCATCAAGAACAAGTTGGAAGAGATACCCGCGGAGGCTTCAGTGCTCATCGATACCAGTCGTGCTGATTTTATCGACAAGGATATTATTGAAGTGATCGAAGACTTTGCAATTCACGCTCCCCTCAAAAACATAAGGGTGCAGGTAAAAGCAAGCGAATACAAAGAACAGGGCTTCAGCAAGACGATCCTGTTTCATCAAAACCAGGAACGAGTCCTCATCCGTAAAACAGATTCCGAATTAGAAAACGTAGAGCCTTAATTTTATAACCCGAAAAAGCGAAACATATGCACTCATACGAGAAACTATTATTACAGAACAAGGCATGGGCAGAAGAAATAAAAGGAGATGACCCCGAGTATTTTGAAAGACTCGCTAAACTTCAAACACCTGAGTTCTTATGGATCGGGTGTAGCGACAGCCGTGTGCCGGCAGATAGGATCACGGGTACTCAGCCGGGCGAGATCTTCGTTCACCGTAACGTAGCAAACCTTGTGGTAAATACAGATGTGAATCTCCTGGCAGTGTTGGATTTTTCAGTTACTGTCTTGAAAGTGAAACATGTAATTGTCTGCGGGCACTATGGTTGTGGAGGTATCAAAGCAGCCGCTACTCAACATGATCATAAACCTGTTTTAAATATGTGGTTGCGGAACATCAAAGACGTGTACCGCCTCCATCGTGAAGAATTGGACCCAATCAAAGACGAAGAACAGAAAGTGAACCGGCTGGTTGAATTGAATGTACAGGAACAGGTGTTGAACCTCGCAAAAACAACCATCATTCAAAAAGCCTGGAAGAAAGAACAACGACCACACTTACATGGCTGGGTATATGGACTGAAAGACGGCCTTATCAAACCTGTGTTCGAAATGAAAGCAGGCACTCACATCGATCCTTTGTACGAATACGAAGTTTAATTGCGATTTTGCATATTGTAGGGACATGCCAACGGCATGTCCCATTTCTTGTTATTAAATAGTTTATCGATTTACTGGACCTAAAGGAAGTACCACCCTCCCATACAGTTCATTGAGTATGTTCGCGATCGCCGCATAAACAGCAGACGCTCCGCAAATGATTCCCTCATAACCGGTAAACGTCTTTATGCCAGCATTTTCAGTAGCATCGCCCAGTGCCAGCAGGAAGAACAAAAGCGTTAAGCTGCCAAATACAAACTGTAGTGCTCTGTTCAGCCGCAAAGTTCCAAAGAACAGTAGTAGCGTGAAGATGCCCCACATCACCAGGTAGGCGATCATTGCGCCACCCGAAGGAGCAGTCATCCATCCCAGTTTCGGGAACACCAGCAAACCGACAAGTGTCAGCCAGAAAAACCCGTAGGAAAGGAAGGCAGTAAACCCGAAAGTGTTATTCTTCTTCGATTCCATGATGCCGGCAATGATTTGGGCGATGCCTCCATAGAAAAGGCCCATATTCAGTATCATTGAGTTCATCTCGTAGAAGCCAGCATTGTGCAGATTCAGCAAAATAGTGGTCATTCCAAAAGCAAAAAGGCCAAGCGGAGCCGGGTTGGCAGACGTATCCTTGATAGCAATTGCAGTTGTCGTTTCGGTCATTTCGTTAGAAGATTAGAGGTTAATAAGGAGTTTTTGTGCTCATAAATTTGTTGATTTTATTCGGATTAATGAACAGGAAGCCAAAATTTGTCTGAGAAACATCAGGAACGAGGATGTTTTATTTGACTAAATTAGCGCCGCAAAACAATGATATGTCGGTAGAAGTTAGGGGTCTCACAAAGATCTACGGTGAACAGAGGGCAGTCGATAACATCTCCTTTAAAGTCAACGAGGGAGAGATTGTCGGCTTCCTTGGTCCCAATGGTGCCGGCAAATCAACTACCATGAAGATGATCACCGGATACCTCGAACCCACGGCCGGGGACGTGAGTGTCAGCGGCATCAACGTAAAGAAGGCGCCCCTCGATGCCAAAAAGAGGATTGGCTACCTTCCCGAATCGAATGCCTTGTACTATGACATGTATGTAAGGGAGTACCTCGGCTTCATTGCCGATGTTCATAGCATCAATAACAAACAGCAGGCGATCAACAACGTCATTGAGCAAGTTGGTCTGACTCCTGAAAGCAAAAAGAGAGTGGGTCAACTTTCAAAAGGTTATAAACAAAGAGTAGGTCTGGCAGCCGCTCTATTGCACGATCCCGAAGTATTGATCCTGGATGAGCCCACCAGCGGACTCGATCCCAACCAGATTGTTGAAATAAGGAACGTGATAAAGGAGCAGGGGAAGAATAAGCTCGTCCTGTTTTCCTCTCACATCCTGCAGGAAGTGGAGGCCATGTGCGACAGGGTGATCATCATCAACAAAGGAAAGATTGTTGCTGACGACAAGCTCTCTAGCCTGCAACAGCGTTCCTCCTCAAGCATCGTACGCGTTCAATTCAAAGAGGCACTCGAGCAGGAATGGCTTCGACGCCTTGAGGGAGTAAAGTCAGTCAATAAGGTTGATACCTATACCTGGAGTATCGAAACAAACGATGCCGAAAAGGTTCGTACCGAACTAAAGAAACTTGAAAGAGAGAACAATCTTGACATTGTTTCCTTGCAGTCCGAAAGCCAAAGCCTCGAAGACATTTTCCGAACCCTGACGGTAAGTTGAATAGTTGATTATGGAGAGCAACACAAAATATCAAACTTTTACTGAACTGGCTGTTTGGCAGGAAGCTAGGAAGTTTCAATTATTCATATTTGTTCTATCCAAATCGTTTCCGGTAGAAGAGAAATTCAGACTTTCCGATCAAATCATCCGCGCATCCAGATCAATTGCATCCAACATTGCCGAGGGACATGGCCGATATCATTACCAGGAGCAAATACGGTTTTGTCGTGAATCCCGTGGTTCTTTATCAGAAACATTGAATCACATTTATACAGCTCTCGATTGTAACTATATTACTAACGAACAAGTAAAAGATATCGAGCAGATGTGTGAAGTGCTTTTGAAACTACTCAATGGCTACATAGCCTGTCTAAAGAAGCAAAAATTAAATCAACCAATCCTACCAAACCAACAAAATCAACATAATTAATCAATCAACGTAATTAGCCATTCAACTCAATAAACATAATCAACTATAAACCCAATCAACACAATTAACTAATCAACATAATCAACCAACTATGAGTTACATAGCCGAAATTTTCGCAAGACAGATATTAGACAGCCGTGGCAATCCAACAATTGAAGTGGATGTAATAACCGACGAAGGAGGCTTTGGTCGCGCAGCAGTACCAAGCGGCGCCAGCACTGGTATACATGAAGCCGTCGAACTTCGTGATAACGATAAAAAAGTATTCCTGGGTAAAGGCGTTCTGAAGGCCGTTGCCAACGTTAACGATGTTATTGCTCCTGAACTGGAAGGATATGATGTAGCCGACCAAACAGGCA
>DATDNL010000569.1:0-11261 GCA_036518315.1 Flavisolibacter sp.
CATATAATCTCAAACCAACGTTCCGGGGAGCTTTTTATTCACATGTCGAAAGGCTTAAACAGTTAGGCAGAACGTGATGCCCCGTTATTTAACCGGTAAGTAATATCAACGAATAAACGCTACAGGTAAAGTCAACACACACTGCAATTTGGTGTAACGCTTTACTCTCTAGGTAAACAGTAGATTATCTGAATTTACAGACCTTTCTCTTGGGAAGGGAAAAACGGCTTTCACCGGTGGTTTCCGGAAATGATTGTTTCCAAAAGCCCAAAGCAGCAAACATGACGACCGATGAGCGAATAATTTTAATTATGTTCGAACCAAATAGCAATATAAATCTCCAATTAAGGGCCAAAGGCCTTCAAATAACCGGCCTTTCAAGATTGTACATGCACCTCTATTATATGTTCATGGCCGTCATCTACAAGTTCTATTATATTGCCGTTTCGTTTATCTGATCCATCCCGCCACCAGGACGCTTCGCCTGTATCTTGTTGGAAGACCGTAACCTGGTAATTTGATCTACCATGCTTGTACCTTATTGAAACAGATGGCCAGTCCAGTGGGAAGCAGGGTTTAAATTTCAATTGATTCTTTTGTAATTCCAGGCCGAGTAAGGAGCCAATAATAAACTGGTACATCCACCCGGCAGAACCGGTATACCAGGTCCATCCACCTCTTCCTTTATGAGATTCATTAGCATACACATCGGCTGCCATCACGTAAGGCTCCACTTTGTATGTGTTAACGTTGCCGGTATCTTTCGCATGATTGAGAGGTTGTATCATGCTAAATAGCTCCCAAACCTTCTCGCGGTCTTCTAATTCTGCAAAAGCCATTAACGTCCATATCGCTGCGTGGGAATATTGTCCGCCATTTTCCCTGACGCCTGGAACGTAACCTCTAATATAACCCGGATTAGGCCCTTTGGCATCAAATGGAGGGTCGAGAAGTTGGATAAGTTTAAGATCTCTTTTGACAAGATACTTGTCCAAAGATTCCATTGCCATCTTTTTTCTTTCTTCACTACCAGCACAAGATAAAACAGACCAACTTTGAGCGATTGCATCAATACGGCATTCTTCATTTTCCCTGGAACCGAGAGGGGTGCCATCATCAAAATAAGCGCGGCGATACCACTCACCATCCCAGCTGGATCTTTCAATACCAGATTGAAGTTTTAGCGCTTCTTTCTTACAGCTTTCCGAAAACAAAATGTCGCCATTATTGCACGCAATTGTTGAAAATTTCATCAGAACGTCGTAGAGGAAGAACGCCAGCCAAACACTTTCACCCTTGCCCTTGTTACCGACCCGATCCATTCCATCGTTCCAGTCGCCGGCGCCGATAAGCGGTAAACCATGCTCACCAAATCGATGGCTATATTTTATTGCACGAACGCAATGCTCATACAATGTTCCAGTCATATTCAAACTGACGGGAAGATCATAAAGAGAGTCTTCACCTTCGTGCAAGGTCCGGCTTTCAAGAAAACCAACGGGCACTTGTAAAATATCCGAATCACCTGTCGCTGAAATATATCGGGCAACGACAAATGGTAACCATAACATATCATCAGAGCATCGAGTACGAACACCCCTACCCTCCGGGGGATGCCACCAGTGTTGCACATCGCCCTCGGTAAATTGCCTGGACGCGCTGAGCAGTATTTGCTCCCGTGCCATCGCCGGTCTGGTATGCAGTAGGGCCAATGAATCCTGCAACTGGTCTCTAAATCCAAATGCGCCACCCGACTGGTAAAAGCCGCTCCTTGCAAACATCCTGCAGGCTATGGTTTGATAGATAAGCCATCCATTTGCCAATATGTTTAATGATGGATCGGGCGTTGTTACTTGTACCGCCTCCACAATTCGCTTCCAATATTCTTTCGCATCCAAAAGTGATTGCAGTACCATTTTTTTATCTGCGAATCTTTGCAGTAGGTTTTTTGCTTCCTGCATGTTGACTTCACTCCCAATCAAGAAAACGATCTCTTTCTCGGCTCCGTTCAATAGATCAAATTTTATGTGCAAGCCGGCACAAGTGTCCATTGCGGCTCCTACTCTTCCTGAAAGTTTTTTTCGATAGAGCGCCTGGGGGTTATTAAGCTGCCTGTTCCTCCCTATAAATTCAGAACGGTCTGCGGTATAACTGAAATTGTATCCACCATCTACTTTAAAAAAACTGGTGCGTTCAGCAAAAGCACTGTTATAATGGTTTTGAAATAGCAGTGCCCCAGTGACGGGGTCTTGTTCCGAAGAAATATGCATATTCGTTTTCGACCGCACGTCACCCAAAATAATCTCAAGGAAACCAGTTGCTGAAAGTTTTCGTTCGCTCCCGGACAGGTTTTTTATTTTAAGAACAACAAATTTTACCGGAAGGTCTTTGTCGATGAAGACAGTCGCCTCAGAATGAATTCCTTCCTCTGCATGTTCGAAAATGCTATATCCAAATCCATGTGTTATAACAAATGGAAGATTGGATTTTTTTGGAAAAGGAACGGGGCACCAGAAATTTCCCGTGTCTTCATCGCGTAAGTAGAAAGCTTCCCCACCGACATCGCTTACCGGGTCATTACTCCAGGGTGTGATCCGGTATTCATGTGCATTGATAGCCCAGGTGTAGGCCGATCCACTTTCGGAAAGTACGGTCCCAAATAAAGGATTGGCGATAACATTTACCCACGGAGCCGGGGTCGTTTTATCCTTATCAGCGATGATCTTGTATTCCTTTCCATCCCTGGTAAACCCACCGGTCCCATTGGAGAATTGAAGGTCGTTCGGCAGTGATAATTCATTTTGTTGGATGAATGGTGGAATAATTTTGGCTTCGAGCAATGCTCCCAGGGGCCTCTCGGTAAGCTGTCGTGTCACCTGCTCCAATAAACTTCCTTTGTTGTCGGAAATAATGATGCGAGCGACACTTTCGAAAAGAAGGCGGTCTTCTGAGGATATTTGGTCAGCCGATCTGACATAAATGTTACCCAACTTTTCCTGTCCCTGCCTGCCCGCCTCCGCAGTGATGAGTCCGAGTATTTGTTCCTGCAAGAATTGCCTGTAGGAACCATGATCTTCATTCCAGATTACCAGGTCAACGGCAAGCCCTTTTAACCTCCAATATGCATGCGCCTGAACCAGCTGTCTCACCAGTTCAACGCTTTCCTGCTCATATACGTGCAGAAGCACGATTGGTAAGTCGCCTGAAATGGAATGGCTCCATAAACCAGATTGACCACGGCGATTATTTTGAATTACCGCGGGGTCTGCTCGTAATGCGGCATTCGTATAAATAACCGAGGCAGCAAGCCGGTTATATAATTGGGCGTCCGCTTCAGTGGCATTTATCTGCCGAAGTAACACCTGGCTGTGTGTCCATGACAATTCAAAAGCACGATTCTTCAAATACTTGTCCTTGTATTTATACATCAGACCTTCGCACGCCCCTTTAGTATCAGCAATTCCATAAACAAGATCAACTGTGGCTGTTTGATTGGGTTTAATGCTGATGCGATAACGAATCGACAGGATGGGGTCAAGTACAGAACCGTCTTTACCAGAAAGCTTTTCATTGTCAATTGCCTGTGGATGTTGCAATGTTTTTCCTCTGCCGGTGAATTGCATACGGTCTGTTTCATAAGACACTGCCTGCGCTTCGCCACCATTAACCTGCATCAAGTGAAACATCCACGGAGGTGTTTCTTCTTCCGAGCGGGGACGCCTTGTACAAAAAATAGTGTTGTGTTCAGGGACGATTTCTGTTTGAACGAAGAGGTTGCTGAAAGCAGGATGTGCTTCATCTGCGGCCTGGCTTGTCATCACAACTTCTGCATAGCTTGTCACTTCCAATACTCTTACAGACTGCGTTTTATTAGCGATTTTTATTCTTCTCAATTCCACATCGTCTTCAGGGGAAATAACGATCTCGGTATTGGTTTCAATTCCAAAATCATTCCTTCGGAACTCCACGTGGCCTTGTGAAAATATCGCTTCGTAATTTTTGGGTATCTGCAATGTAGGCTGATACGTATTCGACCAAAACTTTCCGCTGTTCACATCTTTCACGTAGCAGAAAATACCCCTGTCATCTTTTGTTGCATCTTCCCGCCAGCGTGTAAGTGCAATATCTTTCCATCGACTATAACCGCCCCCGGCATTGCTGATCATTGCCTGGTAATGACCGTTACTTAAGAGCTGAATTTCAGGTAACCTTGTGTTCGCGGTGGTGAGTGTCCTCACCTGGACGTCAGAGGATATCGTGTTTGTTTCAAAAATGTCAGAAGTATGCGCATAAAAAATGGTTGATCTCGGTATTCGTTCCTGTAACAACAATAGTGTTGCGTTGAAACGCAGCTCAGATTCAAACCTTTTCTGCATTGGTTTATCCAGCAGCAGGTAAGCAAGTGAAAGAAAGCTCATGCCCTGGTGATGCACCATGTAAGAATGAACGATACTGTAAGTGCTTCCGCGCGGAACCCGGCTTGGTGTATAATCGATCGCTTCAAAAAAACCATATTTTCCTTCAAAGCCGTTTTCAGACAACAACTGAAGATTTGCGCAGGCTTTCGTTGGTGAGATCATCAATGCGAGCATCGAGGCATAAGGGGCGATAACGAGATCTTCCTCAAGGCCACGTTTCAAACCCAGGCCCGGCACTCCAAACGCCTTGTATTGATAGTTTAGATTGGCATCAACAGAATTGTATCCCGATTCTGAGATACCCCATTGGACTTCTCTTTGCTCCCCATACTCTATTTGGCGTTTTACCGTTGCCTTATTGGTTTGATACAAGAGCGTGTTTTCATAGGAAGGCATTACGAGTTGCGGCATAAGGTATTCAAACATTGAACCGCTCCAGGAAAGTAATATGGGGTCTCCACCGGAATTGGTGAGCAATCGCCCAAGAGCAAACCAACTTTCTTGTGGAAGTTTTCCCTGGGCAATGGCGACAAAGATACCAAGCCTTGCCTCAGAAGCCAGGAGGTCGTAATAACTGTTGTCCTTTCTTTGCTCTTCCACGTTATATCCAATTCTCAAAAGGTTGGTCGATTGGTCAAAAAGAAAATTGTAATCAATCACAGTAAGTTCTTCGCATTTTTTTGCCATTTGTTCTGCCAATGATATGCGATGAATTGCTTCTTCATTTTCAATGTGGAAATAATTCCTAATTTGACCTAACCATTGAATATTTTCCGAATTAACCTCCTCGGGCTCGTAAAAATCGATAGCCTCTGAAAATAAAATAGGCATTTGATTGATTGAAGCGAGAGACGGGATGTCATCTAAATGATGAAATTTGTCCAGGCTTTCAGGTGCAGGTAAAAGGTTGATCCACGGGACGAGTTGCAATAGGTCATCATGAAAGCTTTTTAACTGCCTTTTGAACTTTTCTATCCACCTTGCTGATTCATTGTTTCCGGTTCCCAATAACGTATCGTCAGTTAGGGAACTGAGTTCGCTGAGAATGCGGTTGGTTCCGCTTAATGAATTGATGTTATCAGCAATGGCACGATTTAAGGCATCTTCAAGTTTTTCTAACTGCCCGGTATTTTCACCATTTGGGAGATCCCGGATTATTGCTAAGATTGCCAGTAGACCTTTAAACGCGTTATTTGTAAAGATGGGTTGATTGAGCTGTGAAAGAATACCCTGGCGCAACGTAAGTAAATGCCCGGCAAGGTTTCCGCTATCAACTGTTGATACGTATTTCGGGTAAAGGGGTGCCAGGGTCAGTGTGTCATACCAGTTATAAAAATGTCCATTGAATCTTTCCATCCTAAGCATTGTTTGCAGAGTGTTATTGCACCTGTTGGACATTTCGTTACTTGTGATATAACCAAAATCATAAGCTGCAAGATTGGCTAGCAAAGCAAGTCCCATATTCGTAGGGGATGTGCGATGTGCAAGAACTGGCGCAGGCTGTTCCTGGAAATTATCGGGCGGCAGCCAATTATCCTTCTCAGTAACAAATTCTTCAAAATAAGTCCACGTTTTGCGGGCAGATTTGTGCAGGAATAAATCTTGTTCTTTCGAAAGGCCTGGTTTTTTCTCAGTCTCTGCTTTGCTTAAACGCCATGCGAGTGCAGGTGCCAGCATCCACAATAAAAGGATGGGACTGGCGACATAAAGGGCGGATCCGTTTGTATAAATTAAAATAACGGTGGTAATAATGCCCAACAACGGTGCAATCCACATGCTCGCGTATGAAGAAAATACATCGTTGTGAAATGTACGAGATGATGCCGAAGGTGTCCATTGCAGTAGTTTCTTTTTTGAAATTATCATTCGCCAGTTCGTACGCAGGATGGCGTCCAGGTTCTCATATGCTTCGTAAGGCAGTACCGCCAAGCCAAAGATGAAGCGTATCAAAAAGTTTCTTACGGCTGTTCCGACCTCGACAAAGTGAGAGTGAATTGTGATGTCTTCCGGCTTGTTGATCAATTGCCAGCCTGCCGCCGCCATTAGGGGAAGTAGAACAATGACTGTAACCACGGCGGTCCAAAACCAGGGGAACGGTAAGGCGAACCACCCCATTAATAAGAGCAGGGTCAAAGCAAGGGATGTTATACTTCTTCGGAGATTATCGAATATTTTCCACCGCGACAACGCGGAGAGCTTGTTTTTCGAGAGACGCCCGTTGCTGTCCGGAACCAGGGGAAGTATCCAGGCACCGATCTGCCAATCACCGCGGGTCCATCGATGATGGCGTTTAACGTCGCCCTGGTATTGCGCGGGGCCTTCTTCGTATAAATACACGTCGCTTAACAAGCCGGATCGCACATAACACCCCTCTAGTAAATCATGGCTTAATATCCGGTTTTCGGGAAATACTCCTTCCAGCACCTTTTCAAAAATATCCACATCATAAATGCCTTTTCCAATGAATGAACCTTCTCCAAAAACATCCTGGTAAACATCCGATGAAACCTGGGTGTATGGGTCTACTCCGGACAGGCTTCCCTGCATTTTCAGGTAGAGCGAAGTAACAGTTTTTGGAATGCTTGGCTCTACCCGGGGCTGCAATATTCCATAACCGGCTGTAACTCTTTTTTTAGCTGGATCATATTCAGCGAGGTTCAAAGGGTGGTCCATGGTTGCTATAAATTTCCAAACCGATTCCCTTGGCAGTTGTGTATCCGAGTCGAGAGTGATTACATATTTTACTTTGCCCAGAATCTCATGGTTACCAACTACCAACGAAAAATCATTTCGCCCACGGTTTCGTAAAAAAGCATTTAAGGCAGAAAGCTTTCCCCTCTTGCGTTCATAACCCATCCATTTTTTTTCCTGTCGATTCCATATTCGCGGCCGGTGAAAAAGACAGAAAGTGTCCCTTTGCGGGGTCGGATATTTTTCATTCAAATCCTCAATTCTTTTCTTCACTAAGGCAACAAGGTTTTCGTCTCCCGCCAATGTGACAGCATCGGCATCGGTAAAATCGGTTAATAATCCATAATGAAGATTTGCCTCTCTGTTGGCAAGGTATCGAATCTCCAATCCTTCAACCAATTCCTCTATGTATGCTTCACTTGAAAGCATGGTTGGGATGATAATGAGACTGCGGCACTCCGCCGGAATGCCTTTTGAATAATCCATTCGTGGAAGCAGCTGCGGTTGCACCCAGATAGTAGAAAGCCAATTGACCAATGAAACTGCCAGTTGAAGACAGCCCAGGAATGAAAGCAAGGCAACAACAGTCAGCATTTTCCAGCTGTAATCAATATAATTATTGGCGATATAAGACAAACCCGCGGCAAATAATGTCGCAAGGAAAAGAACGGAAAAGAAATAAAGAAATACTGGTATCCTACCCGCGGCCCTGTTCAATCTTAACCGCAACGTATAATCCATGCAACCGGCACGTTCGGTTTCTTGCATTCCATCGCCAATTAAATAATAACCAACATGCTTCTTCTTTTCAGCAACAGGACCATCACCTTTGTTATGTTGCGCTAGTTCTATGGCTTTTTGCGCGATTTGCGTTTCAGAGAGATGGCACGATTTTGAAATTCTTTCCACAACGTGGCGATACCTGTCTCTTGTTGCAAAATCCATCAATGCATAAGTGCCCGTCGGATCTTGCCTTAGCATTTGCTCAACGCTACTCAGTGTTTCAACAAATTCACGCCAGTCAGTTGAACCGATTAAACGAAGTGTGCCAATGCTATTGCGCACAGATACCTGGTCTGTAGCCTGTTTTTGATTTTCCTGTAAAACAAGGTCATTACTGCTGTTGCCTGATGCTGACAATTGCTGTTCCATCCAGCTCAAGGGTAATGCCAGCGCAGGTCCACTTCCCTGGAGCTTACGTGTAAAACAAGCAACAAAATGACTGTCTAATTCAGGCTTTGACCGGGCCATATCAGCAATTACCAAAATGAGATTTCCAGGATCACTTGATACGGTAGCCATCATTTTGTCAGCCCAATGGTCAGCAATATTCTGATCAATCACATTAAGCGCGATTTTACTGGCAACTCTCCGGAGATTTTCAATGACTGCCAGCCGAAGCATTATGGGTATTGCCCATAATTCCCCCAGTGTAAGAATTGACTCTGTTTGGTAGTTGGCAATAAAACTCGATAAACTGGCCACATCTACCCGCCCATCACTATGTGAAATAATTTCGAGAACAATATCATACACCCGTGGGAGGCCTTCCGAAATGCCTGAAGCCAAATAAGGTAACGCTTCGCTATACCCTTTCGGTAAATGTTTTCTTGCAATTACTACCTGTTCTTCTACCAGGTAAAAATTGTCTAACAGCCATTCCGAGGCGGGAGTGATGGGTTTGCCGGAACGTATACTTTCCACCAACAGGTTGCGGACTTCCAATAATTTTCTCTCATTATCCTCAAGGCGTTTCAGCAGTTTGTCCGGGGACCGGTGTTCCTGGAGTTGATGCGAACGTGCCAGTGCTTTGCCGTGACGGTCCATCTGGTCAGAACTATAGAGTTCTGAGCGAAAAGGCTCCTCGGATTTGTCTACACTATTGTCGGTAAGAAAACTAAGACGTAAATGAGATAAAAGATCTGAAACGGTACTGGCAGTAACCTTCATTGTTGGGCTTTATACATGCAACCGGGGCATGATGAATGTAAGTTAACAATCCTTTACGCAGCACTGGCCAAAAAAATATGATTTGTGAAGGAATTTGGTTATTGAGTGTATTTTTTAGATGACAGCTACTCAAAGGTTTCTGAGGCGGCCATGCCCAATCATTTTACCGTTTATTGCTACACCTGTTTCGAATCTTTTTTCAGTTTGGATTGTTCCTGAATTTCGAATTAAAACTTTGTTACTTTTCAAACTTACTTGTATTGTGAGATAGAAATGATCGGAAGTCTCTAATTATTGTATTTCTCGTTCCTGCATTTTTTCTCATTTTGCCGAAACCTTCTGAAGAAGACAGCAACGTACAAGCGCAGGATTCCGATTCAAAACTTAAGAAGAACTTTCTCAAATAAAGATGGGTTACGATTAAATGCAGTTACTTAGAAGACCTGGGAGTGACCAGAGAAATTTGGCGCATTGTAGGGAATTTGAGCGAAAGGTCCTTTCCGAGACAATCAAGTGAGAACAGCCCGGATAGGAGATTGAAAGGGCTAAAAACAGAACTGGCTTGCGAAAAATGCAAGCCAGTTCGACCAGGTGATCCGGACTGGATTCAAACCAGTGACCTACTGCTTAGAAGGCAGTTGCTCTATTCAGCTGAGCTACCGGACCTTACTGTCTTAAACAGAGGCGCAAAGATAAAGGAATCAGTCAAAATTTCTTATTCGAATCTTTAGGGTTTCAACGACTATCGAACTATGACTTCGTCTATGAAAATGTGCGTGGGCTGACCCGCGCTTTCATGCCAGGCCGGCAATGGACCACCGGTTTTCGCACTCACCCTTACATATCTTGCATTGGCATTGACATCGGCGCCCAATTCCTGCGTGACAGGGCCTCGATCCTCCGGTGGCACTTTATTCTCCACGGTAATCAAAGGTTGGAACGTCTTGCCGTCATCACTGAGTTCAAATTGTACTTGTTTGGGATACACAATCCAGGGACCTACATCCTGCAAAACATGGATACCCACATGGCTAATGTGCCTGGCTCTTTGAAGATCTATAATGGAAACAAAGTCCTGGTCAAAATAACTTTGCCACTCCCCTGTTCTCCAATTAGTGGTCCCTTCTATACTGTCAATCAGGGCGTCCGGGCCGCCGGCAGTATACATAGAACTTACTTTACTGAGAACCGTTATTGATTTGTCACTCGGTGTTTTATAAAACATTTGTAGCACGGGCTTACTGTGCCTGCCCTCTTTTTCAGCTTCCATGATTACCCCGGAGGTTTTATCAATCGTGAGGGGAGCTCTATATGTCTTCCAGTCGTAATTATTGCCCTTTGAATTTTTATCCATCAAAGCATATCTGATTGCAGCGGTCGGATCGATATCCTTTATGACCACCGATATCTTGTCTTTGAATTTATTAGAATTCAAATCAAAGTATGGGACGGGTACTATTGGCTCGTCGGTGATATTTGAATGCGGCAAATCGCTCATGCTGGTGCCCCAGGTTTTGCTCACCCTATCGCCCAGGCTGATTTCCAGCCGACCTCCTCTCATTACATCCGTGTGCGACAAATAGCTCTTTGACGAGGACACGCCATTTAGTTTGGTCCCGACAATATACTTATCTCCTTTATGAAGACGGCTTGCCTTGATGATAAACCTCTTTCCATTTTCAAGGTTAATAGTCACTTCATCAAACAGTGGCGTACCTAAAACGTATTCACCGCTACCCGGGCAAACCTCGTAAAAGCCCATCGCACTCAAAACGTACCAGGCGCTCATCTGACCGCAATCCTCGTTACCAATTAAACCATCAGGATTATTCAAATAAAACTCAGTACAAATCTTGTGAATGAGTTCCTGCGTTTTCCATGGCATCCCAACATAACTGAATAGATAAGCCATGTGGTGACTGGGCTCATTTCCATGGGCATATTGACCAATCAATCCCGTCACATCGGATTGGTCGCGCCCAGTAGTTTGCGAAGAGGTGGTAAAAAGCTCATTTAGTTTGTTTGCGAACGATTGTTTGCCTCCATGGAGTTGAATCAAACCTTCTATGTCCTGGGGAGCAGCAAAACTGTACTGCCAGGAGTTTCCTTCTGTGTAAAAATTATTGATCTCCTTTGGATCAAATGGACTATACCACATGCCCTGCACTTTTCCGCGCATGTTATGGGTGGAAGGATCGAAAA
>DATDNL010000570.1:0-4360 GCA_036518315.1 Flavisolibacter sp.
TGTTCTATTTGTTATCTCGTGTTTCT
The DNA here is from genome assembly GCA_036518315.1 of Flavisolibacter sp. GTDB lineage: Bacteria > Bacteroidota > Bacteroidia > Chitinophagales > Chitinophagaceae > Flavisolibacter. The sequence goes on from DATDNL010000570.1 coordinate 27, forward strand.
TCCTATTCAGTCCTCCAGGCGCCATTCGCACAGATAACTTTTTGAAACTGATTCTTTCTCTTATTGCTTACAGTGGAATCGTCAGAATACTGGTTAACATCGTACCGGATCTTCCAGGTTTCTTTCCAATGTCTGTTTTTGCGGTCCACCTGCTTTTTACCCCGGCTGCCTATTTGTATTTGAGAAACCAGGTTTGCGGTACAACGCTGGTGCGCTCCGATCGCATACACCTGCTTCCCTTCCTCGTGTTTTGTGCAGGCGCCGTTATTGCAGATCTTGTCAACGGTACCACCAGTTTCTGGCTTACTAACAATTGGATCTTGTCAGAGGGACTAACAAGCACACCAGTCGCTATCCTGAATTTATTGTTGTTCACGTTCACTGCCATCTATTTTGGTTTGACCTTGCTGGCCGTCCGACAAAAAACAATTAACGCTTCCACTGGTATAACTATGAATCCTTCCGGGGGCTTGTCCCTTCACCAGGGTTTTGTTCCGGCTCAATTGCCAGATCAACTAAGCTCTGAAACACAGGAAGCGGTTACCGACAACCATCGTCATCCAATATTGACAGAAGAAAGAGTGCAGCAGATAGTGGAAGTGGTCAACAAATTACTGCAGGAGAAAAAACCTTTCCTGCAACAGCGATATTCGTTAAAGGACCTGTCGGAGGACACGAAGATTCCACTTCACCAGCTCTCTGCTTACATCAACCAGTATTGTGGTAAAAACTTTAATGATTTTATCAACGAGTATAGAGTATACCATTGCAGGGAAAAGATTTTAAACCACGAATGTCGAAACAAGAAATTGGAAGCTGTAGCGGAAGAGTCGGGATTTAACAACCGGAACACCTTTGCCATCGCCTTCAAGAAGGTAACCGGTATCAACCCTTCCGAGTTTTTGAAGAGTGTGAAAGCCAATGGAGAAGAGTTTTCGCGGATGTATGAAAAGGCAATATAGACACGTATAACGAACGTTAAACGGCAGGTTAAATAAGTTAGGTTTTCGTTTCAGGTATTTTTATAAAGCAGCAAAGTGCAAGAAAACGAGAGGTATTTCTATACCTCTTTTTTTATTTTTCGGTGCCTTCAACCTTCGTATGTTAAGCCCCGTCAACTCCTTGTGAATCATTTTTACACCTGGACCCGTTTCAAATCAAAAACCTGTACCAGGCTGTATTAAGTGTCCATTGGCTAAAAAATCCAAATGTGTTGGCGAAAAGGGCGTCTCTAAAGTGTTTTATTGGCAACCACCCTTTGTAAAACAAATGAGATTGGTAAGGTCCTATTTGTGTCGGAATGTTTGACTGGAGTAAATGATTCTTTATTCATGTTCTTGCGGACAAAGGGTAACCATTTAAAAAATCAGTTATGAGAACAAAATTGCTCCTGCTGGCTTTAATAGCCTACACAGCTTCAGTGGCGCAGTTTTCGGATTTCACCAAAAATCCGTTTCATGAGAGATATCACGACAGTTTAAAAAGAATGCACTATCCTTATACCTTCCCGATTTTGGGAAAGAAAGTATATCAAAAGGGCTTTGACATTCCTTATCCTTGGGGGATCGGCGCCAATTATTTTTGGGCCAAACAGGAAGTCAAGATCGAAAATATATCGGTTGGGTTTAATGGTAAACCGCCTGTTGATCTTAGTAATGTGATCCAGTTTGGCAAGGTAGAAGCCGATGCTAACGTTTACACAGTACGACCTGATCTTTTTATTTTTCCCTTTCTCAGCGTATATGGGATCGTTGGTTTTGGTAACAGCAAAATCAACGTACCCGTGGTAGCACCAATAAACTTTACAACCAGCCCCACCTCAAAGGCGACAAATGCAGGGCTGGGGTTTACAGTCGCAGGTGGTTTCCAGGGCGTGGTGTTGATTTTTGACAACAGCTTTAGTTGGCTTAATACAGATAAATTGACTGACCTGGTTCCTGCCTATAATGCTTCACTTCGTATAGCGCACCAGTTTGTAAGCTATGTAAGGGCTGACCGCAGTCTCACCATTTGGTTGGGACCTAGCTTCCAAAAGTTGAAGGCTGACACAAGGGGAGAAATTGCAATCAATGAAATCTTTCCTGGAATCGATGATTCACAAAAGCAGGATATCAAGGATCGCCTCGATAACTGGTATGCTTCCCTTTCACCACCACAGCAGGCGGTCGTAGGCGAGATCCTTCAAAAAGTGAATGACTATTTCGAAGGGCGCGATCCCGGAAACGGAAAGATTACGTACCAGTTGGATAAGAAAATTGCCGGTCCCTGGAACCTGGTATTCGGCGCACAATTCCAGCTGAACAAGAATTATATGTGTAGAGTGGAAATGGGCGCCTATGGTAAGCGATCACAGTTTCTTTTCTCATTCAACTACCGCTTCCAATCGCTTAGAAAGAAATCTACAGAACCTTGACATGCCTGCATTTTGCACGACGAATTAAAAGGGAAAGTCCATTGTGTTTAATCTAAAAAACATAGCCTGTTGGTTAGCCTTCATTACAATTTCATTTACAGTAAAAGCGCAGGTAAAAGACACTCTCTACTTTCGAAATGGAAGCATCCTGGTTGGCCTGCTCAAATCAATATCGCTCGGTAAAGCTGTCTTCGATGATGACAACATGGACATTCTCAATATCAAGCTAACCAAGATCAGGGCCCTGGTAGCCAACACTCATATCTACAGGATGGAAACAATAAATGGAAAAACATATTACACGACTCTCGACCTCGCATCTGAAGGCCGTGCCCTCATAAGGGATGGCGATAATCAAATGGTCGAGATCCCATTTGAGGACATCCGCAACCTCGTGCCCCTGAGCGGGACCACCGGTGCCCTGTGGAGGGGCAACGCTTCACTTGGTTATTCTTATTCAAAGTCCAGCGGCGTAGGACAATTGAACAGCAACTTTTCTCTTGAATACCTGGCAAAGAAATTTGAAATGCAGTTAAGCGGGTCCACGATTTTCAATCAAACGGATAGTTCAACCGAATTAAGCAACGCAAGTTCGGGCGTTGTTGGCAGCTACCTGATCACGCCGGTCTGGGAAGCCTCTTTATTCCTGGCCTACCAGCGAAACCTTGAGCAAGGCTTGTCGAGACGTTTCCAGGAAGGTATGGGTGGTGGCGCCAATTTGTTCGCAACCGAATACACAAGAATGAAAGCAATAACCGGGGTCGTTTTCAACCAGGAGAGAAGTGTAGAGGGTACTACCTCTCCAACCCAGGTTGACGTTCCGGTTCTTGTCAACTTTAGCTTCTTCAAGTTCAGTAAGCCTGACATGACAGTCACTCTGAAAGAAAACGTCTTTTTCGGTATCACTCAAAAGGGAAGGATCCGCCAGGATGGTCAATTTTCCCTGAACGTGAAAGTCGTCCAGGACTTTTACATCAACCTGCAATTCTACCATAATTATGATAACCAGCCGCCCGGCGAGAACTCGCAGAAAATAGACTATGGTGTTGTCTTCGGTCTGACCTATAAATTTTCTCAATAAAATAAACATTAAAGAAAACCAGGCAAATGTTATTGATCGTTTTACTACACTTCCTTGTTGCTCTAGCGCTAATCCTTACAATAATTATCCAGGTTCGGAAAATTAAACGGTAGCAAATTTGGACTTCGAAGGGTTTATCTAACCACTCTCGCTATCCCTTGCTCAAGACCACATTATCTTTTTACAAGATAGAAAAAACAAGACCATCTGTCATATGCCCTGGGAAAGGCTATGTGCAGCCTATGGAGTGGCGGAATTTTATTAGCCGGCGTGTCCTTAAGAAGTTGCAAGCAGGTAGCATTAGTCGCTTCAAGTGGCAAACACAAATAAGTATGAAATCGAACCATGCTTTGTGTGGATTATTAATCGGAATCCTTGTTATCTGTTGCAAACCTGCATTAAAAATAAGTTGCGAGTATGATAAGACCGTAGACTTTAGCAGGTACAAGACGTTTACTGTTCGGGGTGGCCAAAGCCTGGAGAAGGCCTTTACCCGGGCTAACCAAGACAGAGTGATGAATGCAACCAGGAATGAAATGACGAAAAAAGGATTTACAGAGGTGACAGGGGCACCTGATTTAATGGTAGACGTCAATGCGATTATTGATAACAAGGCTACCGTTTCCAATACCAGCTATTATGAATACGGTAGCGTGTACCGTCCTTATACCTGGGGGCCCGGGGTTTCTTACACTGATTATGATGCCAGGAATTATAAAGACGGTTCTGTGATCATCGATGTTCTCGATGCGGGGACCAGCAAACAATTGTGGCAGGGGATCGGTATTAAAGAAATGGATGCGCCTTCGAAACACCCGGAAAAAGAAATTTCAAAAGTGG
>DATDNL010000571.1:0-7135 GCA_036518315.1 Flavisolibacter sp.
TCTTCGGAACGAAACATTAGCAGCCTGAAAAGGATAAACGTAACTGACAGGAAAATAACGCCATACAAAGCTCTGCTCCTGGTGACGATAGATTCAGCCAGTAGGCTCGCATAGATAAAAAGAAAAATGAGCGCAGTGATACGCAATACAACTGTCAACAGATCCGTGGTAGTTACGTTAGAGTGCGACACTTCTTTTATTCCAAACAATGGGCGCCCATTTAAAGCAGTTATTGGGTATTTGGCTGTATCGTTAGTAATGGAGATTTTGTTTATAGCGTCTTCGTCGTGGACGAAAGAGGTAACCAAATAATCAGTTGGCACATAAAACTGGTTGAGCACAGGAACCATAACGTAGGCGACGATGTTGTTACTCAAGCCGGAAAAGTGGAGAGTAGTTTTATTAACCACATAAGACCCGTTTGCCAAACGGTGAAAGAAATAGCCGTCCTCTGCATTAAAGTCCACTGTGGGCGGTAGTATTTTTTGATTGTTCCAGAAAATAATATCCTGGTTGTCGGATATCTCCTCGGCAAAGAGAAAGAGGCCATAGCCTTTGCTTCTTATGCTCTCAAACTCGGGCAAGGTTTCTGTCTTCAAGACCAATTTGCGCATCAAGACGCTGTCATGTACTAAAGCGTCGGCGTCTGTTAGTTGCTTATCGATGTACTTTTGTAGAAGCTTTTGCTGGTGTTTGATAGAAGGTTGAACCTTGAAATACCAGGCTGAAAGGAAGGACAAAAAAAACAGACCTACAGCAATAAAAAGCAAGCTGCGTTTAGGCAGACGGCTATGAAATTCGGGAAGGCTCAAGCTTTATCACGTTTGATTTGATTCCAGATGGAGTCCATTTCCTGTAGGCTCATATCGTTTAGGTTTTTGCCTGAAGCCATCGCCTTTTCTTCCATCTGTGAGAAACGGCTAATGAATTTCTTATTGGTGATCTCCAACGCGTTCTCGGCGTCGATGTTCAAAAATCGTGCAAAGTTTACCAGGGAGAATACGAGGTCCCCGAACTCTTCTTCGATACTAGCCTGGTGCCCTTGTTGGATGGCTTGGTGCAATTCACCTTCCTCCTCTTTGACTTTCTCCCATACCTGCTCCTTATTTTCCCATTCGAAACCGACCTGTTTTGCCTTTTCCTGTAACCGCATAGCCTTGACCAAAGCAGGCAAGGTCTTAGGCACGCCCGCGATAACTGATTTCTTCCCCTCTTTTAGTTTCAACTTCTCCCAATTGCGCTTCACATCTTCATCGTTCTCCACTTCGACGTCGCCATAAATGTGGGGGTGCCGGGCGATCAATTTCTCAGAGATACCTTTTATGACATCCTCAATGCCAAAACGATTATCCTCGGAAGCTATTTTTGAATAGAAGACAATATGGAGCAATAGGTCGCCCAATTCTTCTTTCATAGACTTCCAGTCATTCTCAGTAACCGCATCGGCCAGTTCGTACGTTTCCTCCAGGGTCATTTGTCGAAGGGACTGGATGGTCTGCTTTCGATCCCAGGGGCATTTTTCCCTAAGTTCATCCATGATCTGAACCAATTTTTCGAACTCTGAGGCGGTCGTATTCATATCAACGAATTTAACTGATATTGGGGAAGTAGTTCGAAGACAGTTGTTTGTCTTTGATTCTTAATCGGAACGACAGGCCAAGCTCTTTGGATTTAAAGCGTCGGCCGCCAATTCAGCCAAGTAAAGACGGTTTGAAGCCTCCTCCGGCGTTGCCAAAGACTACAGTTCGACTATCGAAAAAAGAAGGAAAAACAAGAATAAGAGTAGCATAATGAGTAGCCCCAAAACGTTTAAAAGTGCAAATTTGATGGTCGTTTTTAACCAACCCTGGCTATAAAAGGTCTTCATTTCGAGCCAGAGATAAACAGGCCAAACAACGAACACCACTGGACCGAGAACGGAAAGTGGCTTCCACCCTATTCGCTGGTTAAGCGTTGACACCGCAAAAAAGATCAGGAGGAAAATAAAGCTTAGGATATAATGGTAAATAGTGAAGATGGCATGGTCGCTATAGTAAAAGGTCTTCCGGCGCGCGTATAAGGCTTGTAATATTAAGGCGAAGAAGGGCAAAGACAGAAAAAGCATATAAGGAAGCCGATGAACAAAGGACTCCCAAAATATTTTCGATGCTTCGTCGGGCTGCTCCTTATATTTCCGATTAAATGCAATGACCTTTCGTACGAGCAAGCGCTTAAGCCAACCATCCTTTTTGGCAGATGGTAGGCCTCGTTGAGCCGAATCGTATTGTTCGACAGTCGAATAATTGTAGCCGGTGATGGTGAAAATATTCTTTGAATCCAAAGCGAACAAATCATCGCCCGTTATCTCCTTTGTCGTATCAGTCAATAGTGTAATGATCTTTTGGGCGGTGGTGTCTTTAGGATTGTTTTGCAGGCGTTCGCGGTATTCACCCAATGTTTCCATCCGTTCTTTTTTGGTCAGCTTATCGGCAGGATACTTTTTGCCGGTACTAGGGCTATTTATTGCGAAAAAGACAAGAAAGAAGACAGCGGATGTAAAAAGGTACATTCTTATCGGGTGTAAGAAACTGGCTCTCTTGCCCTTACAATACTCTTTGGGCACAAGGCCTGGTTTCGCGAAAATGTATCCCAGCGTATGAAAAAACTTCCCATCGAAATGAAAGAGGTCGAAGATGAAATGCTTTGTTAAGGACCAAAAGCTTTCCTTGGTCTGCACATTCTCCTGGCCACAAACGTGACAATACCGGCCGATGACTGTTGAGCCGCAGTTTAAGCAGTTTTTCTCTTTGCGTTCTAATTGGTGAGACACGCCAAATTTTTCTTAAAAATAGGTACAAATATCAGGGTTCCTATTTTGTTTAGGACTATCAGCAAACCATTTTATATTTTTGAGAAAACAATATCTTAATGAAATCACTCCTCCTTGCTGCTATCCTTCTTATTGGTATTTCTTCATCCGCCCAATATTATTACAAGGATATCGTGGGAACGAAAGAAACGTCCGAACTTATCAAGTCTTACATGAAGAATAAGGTGTCTCGTGTAATGCTTAACAGCTACGATGCAGACGACACGAAGAGTGATAATTTATTCGTACAACAGGAATTCTCACCGCAAAGCAGAGTGCTAAAAACCACCACGGCCACGGGTGGTGACAACGGAAACAGTTCCATATTGTTCACCTATGCCGACGAGAAGGGGAATATTGTGAAAACAGTAGACAGTTCCGGTATCGTAGTTAGTACCACTTCTTATAGCTACGACGGAGCGGGAAATTTAACCCTTGTCAGTATTAGCTCGTCGGATACTACCGTGAGCGAGTCGGAGCAGCACGTGTGGCAATGGGAAAATGGGAAGCCATCGAAGATGCTTCGAATCAGAAATAATAGAGATACTACTTACGTCAACTTCAAATTGGACGACAATGGCAACGTGAGCGAGGAAACCGCAACCCACAAGAAAGTGGCAGATATACCCTATGATTATTACTACAATGAGAAAAACCAGCTTACGGATGTTGTTCGATACAACGAGAGAGCAAAGCAACCGCTGCCGGAATACATGTTCGAATATTCTTCCTCTAACCAGGTCATTCAAAAGATAACCGTGCCTACTAATAACTCTGACTACCTGATATGGAGGTATCAATACAATCCACAAGGCTTAAAAGTGAAGGAAGTAGTCTACAGCAAGCATGATAAGAAGACCCCGATGGGCAAAGTGGAATACCAGTACTCGTTTGTACAATAGATTATAGTAGAGGGACGACTAGTTAGCCATCCGATCCAGCTTAGCGTGGTTCAGGATCGTTATTCGTCCATCTTTGATATCAATCAGATGCTCCACTTTAAAGCTGGTCAGGGTCCTGATAAGTGACTCTGTGGCCGTTCCGGCAAGAGCCGCCAGGTTCTCGCGACTGAGATAAATATCACCGTCGGGAGCCGTGTGGTAGGTTTTGTGGACCGAAAGCAGTGCATCCGCTACTTTACGCCTGAGAGAATTATAAGCAATATGAAGTAGTTGCTCTTCCTTTTCAGAAATATCGCTTGCCAACATCTTTATGAACTTTCTTGACACATCCGAGTGGGAATGCAGTAGCTCCTCAAACTCATTCCTCGGCATGGTGGCAATCTCAGAATCTTCCAAAGCGTCTGCACTTTCTTTATAAACGGAGTTCTCGAACATAGCAGTGTATCCAAAGAACTCATTTTCGTTGACGATACGGATGATCAGTTCTTTGCCCTCATCGTTCGTTTTGAACAGCTTCACCTTCCCTTTCTGAACATAATAAAGACGGATGGGATGATTTCCTTCCGAAAATATCCGCTGTCTTTTCTTGTAATAGTCCACATGGCGGCCATCGACAAATTCCTGCAACTTCTTTTCGCCACCGGTGAGCGTGAGTAATTGATCGGTGCCTCTTATTCCTTCGGATATTTCCTTCTTGATCATTTCCGCCTTCTTCAGCCTGCCCTCTACTGCCGTAAGCAAATCGGTGGGGTCAAAAGGCTTGGGGATGTAATCATCGGCACCCAGTGACATTCCCTTCCTTATTTCACTGAGGTCCGTCTTTGCCGTCAGAAAAATAAATGGAGTGTATTGAAGTTCGGGATGACTTTGTACCATGTGAAGAACCCCATAGCCATCAAGTTCGGGCATCATGATGTCGCAAAGAATGAGATCGGGTTTATCGGTCAGGGCTTTCTCAATGCCGATCCTTCCGTTTTCAGCGGTGCATACATGATAGTTGGAGAGTTCCAAAATCTCGGCCGTGTTCTCCAGTATTTCCCTATTATCCTCTATAACAAGAACTTTTTTCATTCACTTTATTTTTGATGACCGCGTTCTGTCAAGGATGGTTTCTTATGTTCTCTGATTTATAAAGCTATCGAGGCCCATCAAGAGGCTCTATGAGATTACTTATATGTTACTATGATAAAAATCAATTGTTAATCATGTTTTATCATGCGTTTTGGCATGGAGGGTTATAAAAGATATGGCAGTACGCTTGACAGGCGACACTGACAGAGTGACCACGGTCACTACACGGTTTGACCGTACTCATTACCAATAAGATGTTGATGTGCTTCCTTTGTTCAAAACATTTATATGTTCAACGAGGTTATAGATGAACTCATTTGGGATGAGAAAAAAGGCATACCGAATATTGAAGAGAAACCAGTTGCATTCAGAGAAAACAGGGATTCGTTGAGATCTGATGTAACAAACTATCAATACCTGAAACTCGATAGTGAAGCCTTTACTGCCGGTGGAATGATACCATCGAGATATACTTGTGACGGGAAAAATGTAAATCCCCCGATCAACATTAGTAACTTCCCTGGCAATTCGAAGAGCCTGGCCGTTATAGTAGATGACCCCGACAGTGTCAACGGAAACTTCTGTCATTGGGTCGTTTGGAATTTACCAATTACAGACTTTATCGAAGAAGGCGAACATAGAGGTGTGCCCGGCAGAAATGATTTTGGATTTTACCAGTACAATGGTCCTTGCCCTCCCGCTGGCACACACAGGTATTATTTCAAAGTCTATGCATTAGATGTAATACTTAGCCTGCCCTCTGAAGCAGACAAGATGGAACTGGAAAAAGCAATGAGAGATCATGTCGTTGGATTTGGCTTCCTTGTTGGCAAATACCATATGAGGATCTGAACAGACGTGACAAAGAATTCAGAGGCACGGAATAAAAAAAGGCTGCAATAGTTGTAGCCTTTTTTTGCTCATTGGTCAATCCGCGTGTGAGGTATATGTCTACGAAATTCTTTCTTTAGGCCTCACTTCAACGCAAACACCACGGTTACGTCATACTTCAATTTCATCTTCTTGAAGTCAGCCTGCGGTTGATCAGCCGCCTGGTCCATCTGTACAGCTTCAGCTTTCATCATCCTGTTTGACGCAAGATTATAGTAGGGTTGGAAGTACTCATTTGGTTCATTAATAGTCACGGCGACAACCACTTGCTCGTTGATTGCCTCGGCCAAATATGCTGCCTTTTCCTTGGCTGCCCTTATTGCCTGAATTTTAAGGTTCTTCCTGAATTCTGCCAACTTACTGTGCGAGGTCCTGGCGATGTAAAAGTTGCTCGTCGCATTATCATCCAGCCTATCAACTAACTGATCCACCTGCGCCGCAGTTTTCAACTTCACCTGGTAGGTTATTGAGGCGTACAATTCATCTTTCTTATTTTTCTTTCTTAACCATGGATTACCATTGTAACCATCATAGGCTGCAACGCTGACCGCAGTATCGGGGAGTCCGAGCGACCGAACCGCAGCCAGGAAGTCCTGCCGTATCTTATCAATGGCTACCTTACCCTGTCCTTTCTTCTCATATTCTTTCAGGTCTACCATTGCGTAGATCTCATCAGGAACGATTTCCATTTCGGCAGAGCCCGTAACTGTAATTGTCTTGGGATAGGGATTTACAACGTTCTGTGCACGGCCAACCGATACGAACAATACCGTCATCGCAAGAATAATAAATTTGTTCATGGCATTAAATTTTTTGAATGATGTCCGCAACAAAGTAATTACATAAAATTACAGCCGGGCCAAAATGGGCTTAACAATTCATAAACATCTTAACTTTACCCCCTTTAATTTGCTTGCCACATGAGCGTTTCTAAAAAACTCGCGGAATACAAATTAGTACGAAAGATCGTTTACGCGGTTGTGGGCGTTTTCTCCTACCCGGGCATTGCGATAGTCAACAAATTAAAGATCAGCGGAACAGAACACATTGAACACCTTCCCCCTAACAACGTGCTGTTTGTAAGTAATCACCAGACTTACTTTGCCGATGTCATTACCTTTCTCCATATTTTTTGCGCAGTGAAATGGAGAAAGAAAAACCGTCTCGGTATTCCATATTATTTACTGAATCCGTTCACCAGTGTATACTATGTTGCCGCGGAGGAAACCATGAAGAGCAGTTGGATAAGTAGGTTGTTTACTTTGGCCGGGGCGCTCACCGTAAAAAGGACCTGGAAGAAAGATGGCAACGAAGCGCGGCGTGGTTTAGATCCGAGTGACACCCGGAAAATCGAGCGCGCATTGAATTCCGCTTGGGTCATTACTTTTCCCCAGGGAACCACGAAGCCCTTTTCGCCGGGTAG
>DATDNL010000572.1:0-7826 GCA_036518315.1 Flavisolibacter sp.
ATTAGTTACAATCGTCAGTTTTAAAAATGATTCTAACCAGTTCAAGAGGACCTGCCTGAAGAGGCGTGCAGGCGATTACATATTCACCAGGTTTGGTGTGCAAGAATTCCTGATGCTTTTTTATCTATCCCGTCTTCGAGCCTATTGACGCCTTGACTTACAGGGGACCTTTCCCTCCTTTTACTTCTGCTTTTAGGTTGCTCAGAGTGCCCTTGGAAATTGGGATGTCCCATAGATGTCCCGTATATGTCCCATAGATGTCCCATACCTTTAAAGATATGGGACATCTATGGAGCATGTACGGCGCATATAGGACGCATCCATTACTTTGGACACGCGTGTCTTACACTCTGCGACAGTTTTGAGGACAGGTTGGACATTCTTTTACCAACGGATGCGTGGCTGGCTATGTAGTTTAAAAACATAAGGATTATGTCAAAAACTGCGAGGGAATAACAAGTACGTTTATTTCTTCGGCGTCTTAGTGCTATCGCCTGGTTGCCCTGTTGACAAGAAATACACCGTACAATGTGATTAGAACCCCAACTACGATAAAAGGTGTGAGCACTTCTCCAAAGATTAACCATCCCAGGAACACCGCGACGATCGGGTTGATATAAGCGTAGAGCGACGCCTGCTGTGTCGGCAGGTATTGTAAGGCATAGATATAAGCGATGAAACTAAACACAGAGCCGAATGCTACCAGGTAGCCAACGGATGCCCACGATTGCCATGGAATGGAGGTGATCGGAATTGCTTCACCCGTAAGATAAGCCACGCCGGTGACGAGTGCTCCAGACATTACCATTTGTAATCCTAGTCCGAAGTAGGGATTGAAATGTACCGCATGTTTCTTGGTGTAAATAGTTCCAAAGGCCCACGACCAAGTGGAGGCAACCGATAGTAGAATACCGAATCGAAACTTTGGATTGATAAAATCACCCAGGTGCTCATAGAAGATAACGCAGATGCCGGCAAATCCCAATAGGAGGCCGATGATTGCTGCCGGTTTGAGCTTCTCGCCGGAAAACAATCCAATGATCACAAGCCAAAGAGGAAAAATAGAACCGATAATAGATCCTAATCCTGCAGAGATATATTTCACTCCCCATGTTGAAAGCGCATTGCTTAATCCAAAATTCAATAGGCCCAGGATGAATATAAATCCCCATTCCCGCCCTTTGGGCCAACTCGCTCTTTTGGCAATAAAAAAAAGGACATAACAGGTCCCGCCAAGTAATTGACGCAATCCCGCAATTTGTAATGCCGATGGAACATGCAACACTGCCTGCCTCGATGCAAGCCACGTGGTGCCCCAAAAGAAACAAACGATCACTAGAGCAAAATAGGCTTTAGCCTTCCTGCCTTTCTTCCTGATCGTTAATGGATTTAGATAGGAGATGTAACGAACAGCAATGTTCAAAGAATTCTGAGCATCACCTGTTATGGGTTTGCCTATGTCATTGACCTCGTCCATCAATCCCTTGCTTATAGTTTGGTTGCTCCTAAAGTTAGTTATAGTAGAGATTGAGACCGCGGTCTGGCAATCGATCAATGCTTAAAATGCCGGATGCCGGTCATTACCATTGCTAAATTATTAGAAACGCAATAATCAATACTGTCCTTATCCCTGATCGACCCACCGGGTTGAATGAAAGCGCTGACTCCTGCCTGGTGTGCCAGTTGCACAGAATCATTGAACGGGAAGAAGGCATCGCTGGCGAGTACAGCGCCGTTCAGATCGAAATTGAACTGCTTTGCTTTCTCTAAAGCCTGTCGCGTAGCATCAACACGGCTCGTCTGCCCACATCCCTTTCCTACCAGTTGTTTGTTCTTTACCAGGGCAATGGCATTCGATTTTAAGTGTTTGCACACAATGTTGGCAAAAAGCAAGTCCTCTCTTTCTCTTTCATCGCTTTTTCTTCCGCCAACTTCATCCCACTTCTCAAAATTGCCGGCGTCCTTGCCTTGCTGCAAAGTGCCATTGACCGCGTTCTTGTAAATGTTAGGTGTTGTATTCGTGTTCTTCAGTTGCAGGAGGATGCGATTCTTTTTAGATTTCAAAATACTTAAGGCTTCTTCGTCGAATGAAGGCGCGATCAGGACCTCGAAAAATATCTCGTTTATAGCCCGTGCGGTGGCAACATCTATGCTTGCATTCGAAACCAATACTCCTCCAAAAGCACTTTCCGGGTCACCGGCCAGGGCATACTTCCAAGCCTCCGCCACTTGTTCTCTCGAAGCTATACCGCAAACATTCGTATGCTTGATAATAGCAAATGTGGTCTGGTTGAATTCCTTGATCAACTCGATGGCCGCGTCAATGTCAACCAGGTTGTTGTAGGATATTTCTTTTCCATGCAATTGTGTGAAGCATTGGCTGAGATCTCCATAAAATACAGCCTTTTGATGCGGGTTCTCACCGTAGCGCAAAACCGTTTCTTTGCCTGCGCCAATGACGGTTAAAGGCTTCTCATTGTTGAAATAATTATTTATGGCAATGTCATAATCGGCAACGATTTGAAATGCCTTTGCTGCGAAGCTTTTTCTCTGCTCCAGGGTGAGCGTACCATCCTGGGTCTGCAGTAACTCCACCAGGTTCGAATAGTCGTCTTTTGAAGCAATGACCGCTACATCACTAAAATTCTTTGCAGCGGCGCGTATCATCGACGGTCCGCCAATGTCTATCTTTTCAATGATGGCTCTTTCGTCGGTTGTACTCGCGACAGTTTCCTGGAAGGGATAAAGGTCTACTATTACGAGGTCAATGATAGGTATCTGGAAGTCCTTCATTTCCTGTACATCTTGCGGATTATTTCTCCTGCCAAGAATTCCTCCAAACACAGAAGGGTGCAGCGTTTTTACCCGGCCTCCCAAAATAGAGGGGTAGGAGGTTAGGTCCTCTACGGGTACGACTTCAATTTCAAGGTTCTCAATAAAATTCTGAGTGCCGCCAGTAGAATAAATGGTAATACCGTGGTTCTTCAGTTCGCGTACAAGTGGTTCCAGCCCATCTTTATAAAAAACAGAGATAAGGGCAGATGTAATTTTCTTGCTCATTTGAAAAAATATTAAAAGGCAGGCATCGAAAGAAGCGCAAAGGTAAAGGCTATAAATTCATGACAAAAGCACCTTTTTCCGCTACGTCAAAACAGTTGATATTGAGTGAGTCGCAATCTTTCTTCCACAACCTCGCCTTCCATGCAGGAACAGAACCATCTATGACAATTTGCTTGATCGCAAAGCTTCTTGCCAGGTCCGAAATATACACTCGTGGGTTCTTTGATAGGATCAAAAGATCGATAGCCTCTTTCGGTTCAAGCGACAGGAAGCGTTTCGACGAATCAAGAATAGCAACTCTGCATTTACCAAACTCAAACTCCTTGCAGCATATGGATAATCTTTGCTTTTCCTCTGTCCTGTAAAGGACCCTGCAAGGTTCGATATGAAAGTTTCTTGTGTAGTCATCATACAACAGTAAAGAATCTCCAATAAAACTATACTCCCTTCCATTCACCAGGTCGATAGCAGCATATTTGGGAACATTATATACGATTAGCATCTTCTGGTTGAACGCTTCGATAAAGGAGGCTGATCGTAAGCACATAAAAATTGACAGTGAGCCGAGTGCAGTCCAAAGAACCCATTTCTTTTTGTCAATAAGCCAGTTGCAAATAGCTACCACCGCTATAAATAAGAGGACGGTCTGGAAGACATCAATAGAGAAGCCTTTCCATAAGGAGAATGAAACTCTCTCAAACATTTCTATGTAGCTGTTCATCCAATAGATCATGCGTTCTACGACTCGCCCGGAAATAATTTCGGCGGGCTTTAGCCACGAAAAGGCACAAATAAAGATCTCTCCAAACAGGATTAAGCTCGATAGCGGAACCGCAACGACGTTAGTCAACAAGAAAAGGACAGGGAATTGGTGAAAATGATAAAGGCTCAATGGTGTGGTCAGTAGTTGAGCAGCTATTGAAATGGCCATTGTCTTCCAAATAAGGTCCAGCAGTTTGTTGGGGAAATAGAACCATTTGTAAATAGGCCAATAGAACGCAACAATACTTAACACGGCTGCATAGGAAAGTTGGAAGCCAACATCCCAAAGCCAAAACGGATTATACACCAGCAAGAGGAATGCAGAAAGTGCCAACGTGTTGTATATAGAAGCCTTTCTCGATAATGCCTCGCCAAGGGCAATACAAGTAAACATGACTGCAGAACGCACCACTGAAGCTTGTGCTCCGGCCAGTAGGGTGAATAGCCAAAGCCCTGCGAGAATCAACACCAATCTAAACCATCGCATACCTCCTTTAAAAAATGGCTTCGTCATGAGTAGAAGCAAACCATAGATAAGGGCGAGATGCATTCCCGAAATGGCAATGATGTGAACGACACCCGTATTGGTATAGGATTGCAGAAGATTCTTGTCAAGGTCGTCCTTGTAGCCGATCAACAGAGCTTCTGCCAGGCCCTGTTCTTTCTCACTCCTGATGGAATTCTGAATACAATTGACAACCCATCTCCTGCAATCGTAAATGAATCGACGAAAGACGTTTTGATGCTTTGAAGTCATTATAACGTAGTCGGTAGGGGTAAGATATACCTGGTGCGTTATACCCTGGAACAAACCGTATCGTCTATAATCAAAGCTTCCTGGATTGCCTGCGTTTTTTATCTCTTGCAGCGGTTTAATAAAAACGATCTGCGAACCGTAATCCAGGTGCTTTACCGCTGAATCCCTTTTAAAATAGATGATGATATTGCCCTTGCAGCTGCTGAATTTCCCCTTACCATAAATGCCATCCACACTTGCTTCTGCTTTAAAAGAGTTTGTTTTCTCTACCAAGGGCTCCTCGATCGTGACGATTGTCGAAGCGGTTTTGATATCCAATCGCCCAACCCATTTCTCATCATGCCTGATATCGTTGATCCACACCAATTGTCCTCCCAGCGTTGCGAGCATAAGGTTGACGGAAATGCCAGAGAGTATGCTGAGCCTGTATTTAGCTTTTACGGATATAAACGAGAAAACAACCAGCACTAATACACTGCCAGAGAACAACGCTAGTAAAAACAGTCGAGGTAAGTCAATCTGCCACTGCAAAAGGATCCCTGCGATCAACGGAGCGAGCAATCGCAGGAACGGAATCTTATTCCACGCATAAGCAGTTGGTGAAGGCACGGCAAAAGGTAGAAAAACTTGTAAACCTAACCAATGCTCTGTTTTAGGAGATTAACATACGCCCAATAACGAACCCACCCAATCAACTCAATAGACCTAATCAACTTAATCACCTACACCCTCCGCCGCCTGAGGTAAAAGACGAAATAAATAATGACCACGATCGCTGCAAAAGAGGTAGTGAAGAAGGTAGCGCTACTTCCAACATTGTCCCAAAGTGCTCCCGCAATCATACTCGCAAGCAAGGTGCAGATGCTTTCCGCAGAGGTATAAAATCCAATAGCCGTTGCGGTATCCGCGGCATGCGACAAATTCGTGATCCACGCTTTAGATATTCCCTCCGTGGCGGCTGCATAAAGGCCGTAGATGAAAAAAGCAGTGAAGATTACCACCGTTGAATTGGTGATCCCAAAGAGCAAGTAAACCAATGCGAACAAAGTGAGACCGGAGAAGAACACTTTCTTAATCCCTATCTTATCTGAAATGGCTCCCAGTGGGTACGAGGCGAGCGCGAATACGACGTTGTATAATATGTAGGCTTCAATGGTTACCCTGTCGCTTCCTGTGACCTGCTTCGTCCTTAATATCAGGAACAGGTCGGAACTGTTGAACAGCGCCAGGATGAGCAGGCCAACCACCAGGCGTTTATAGTCGCGCGCAGCAATATTCCAATATTTAAAAAAGGAAAAGAAGTTGCCCTTGCCTAAGGTGGACGTAGGCGCTTTCTTTTCTCTGAGCAAGAAGATCAGGAGTACCGATATGAGTCCCGGAACGAATGCAATGAGGAATATCGCTTTATACTGATGCGGATAGAAGATGAGAAAAACAAGCGCAAGTGTTGGACCTATTGCTGCACCTAGTGTATCCATGGCGCGGTGAAATCCAAACACTCTGGCCTTTGTTTCTTTAGTGGCATTTTGCGAAAGCAAGGCATCTCTTGCTGCAGTTCTCAAACCCTTTCCGAGTCTGTCAACCGTTCTTGCAAAGAAAATCCATAGCGGGTAAACAAAGAAAGCCATCATGGGTTTGGATACGGCACTAAAGAAATAGCCAAGCTTCACAAAGGGTAGTCTAAGTCCCTTTTCATCGCTTAGTTTTCCAAAATAGCCTTTACTTAAACCTGCGGTGAAGTTGGCAACGCCCTCAAGGATACCGATCAATAGAACCGAAAATCCAATCTCCTTCAGGTATACCGGAATGACCGGGTACAACATTTCGCTCGCCACGTCGGCAAACAAACTAACTAAGGAAAGGATGAGAACGGTGCGGTTGATGATCTTCACCTCGCAAATGTAACGGCAAGAAGTTAAGCGGTTTGGTTAAGCTGCTTTTGGAGTAAAGAACCTTCCCACATACGGCAATCTCTGGAACTCCTTTTTTTCAATGTTCAGTATGAGTAGTCCGAACAAAGAAAGCAGTATCAGGGCAAACAAGCGGTTCGCCCATGCGGAAAGACCAAAGCGGTTAAATAGCTCGTAGGCTCCATACATTATCACACTAATCACTATATAGGCGACAAGTTTTTTCCAGGGATAGGGAACACGGTAAGATTTCTGGCCCCAAACGAAGGATACCACCATCATACTTCCGTAGCAAAGAAAAGTAGCCCAGGCGCAGGCCATATAGCTGAAATGCGGAATGAAGAGATAATTAATGACCAGGGTAATCGTCGCGCCAATTAAAGTGATCCAGGCGCCGGCAATAGTCTTGTTTGAAAGTTTGTACCAGATGGAAAGGTTGTAGTAAATGCCAAGGAACATGTTCGCCAATAGCAGGATGGGAACCACTTTCAACCCGCTCCAGTAGGCTTTACCCACGAAGTATTTCCAGATGTCAAGGAAGAGAACTACGACGAGGAACATGAAGCAGATGATGATCACAAAGAACTTCATCACTCTTGCATAGACTTTTTGAGGTTGTTGTCCTTGTGCCTGTTTGAAGAAGAACGGCTCCGCACCCATTCTGAAGGCCTGTATGAACAGCGTGATCAGGATCGACAGTTTATAGCAGGCGCCATAGATACCCACCTCTGCCAGCTTATCCTTTATCGTCGGTGCCGACGACCACCAGCCCAGCATGATCCTGTCAAAAGTTTCATTGATCATGCCTGCAAAGCCGGCAAGTATTAACGGAGAAGAATACAGCATGATCTCTCTCCACAACTTTCCGTTGAACTGCCATTTGAAGGAGAAGAACTCTCTCGATAATAAAATAAATGTGGCAACCGACTGCACGAGGTTGGCAATGATCACATAGCCCACCTTATAATCAGGATTATAAAAGGCGTGAATAAAACTGTTTGGGTTTTTCTCATACAGTCTTGGACAGACCGACAGCAGGAAAAAGACGGCAGCGAGGTTAATGACGATGCCGGCTATCCGCACCGAAGCAAACTTTACGGGCCTGCCCTCATAACGCAGCCTGGCAAAGGCAAGAGTGGTGAGTGCGTCAAAAGCAATGATCAAGGCACTGTATGTAAAGAATTCGGGATGCTTTGGAATCCTTAAGAGATCGGCAAATTGCTGGTTGAAAAGTATGAGTATGGCAGTGAGCAGCGAGGTGGAAAAGATCAGCGAGATCGTTGCTGTGTTATACACCGCTTCGTGCTGCTCTTTTGTGGTAGCATAGCGGAAATAGG
>DATDNL010000573.1:0-4485 GCA_036518315.1 Flavisolibacter sp.
CCTTCTTAGGAACCATCGGGTGATACTCAGGCTTAGGCTCCATTTGCTTCACTGGCTTCGGAGGCTCCAGCCTGTCACCAATCACTTTGAATTCCTTCAACTCCTTCAGGTCATTTGCCTTTATAGCAACCTGGTAGTATAATTCAAGTGGTGCAGAAAGCTTGTAGTAGGTAGTAAGTTCTTCAATATTGTGCGAATTGAAAGCAGCGCCCATGCCCTCTAGCTTCCGTTGCACTGTATACTTTCCTTCGTCCGCAATCGCCCTTTTAACCTCTTTCAGCGCATCTTTGATACGGCTTCTCGCCTTGGCAGTAACAACGAAATTTAACCAGTCCTCCGATGGCTTCTGTTTGTTTGACGTGATGATTTCCACCTGGTCACCGCTCTTCAGCTTATGCGAGATCGGCACAAGTTTATGATTCACCTTCGCGCCAATACACTTCACACCAACTTCCGTGTGTACACCAAAAGCAAAGTCAAGAGCAGTAGCACCAATCGGCAACATTTTCACGTCGCCCTTCGGTGTATAGATATAGATCTCTTCAGCAAGAAAGCTTCTCTTGAAGTCGTGAAGAAAGTCTACGGAATCTACATCGTTTGTGCTGATCACCTCCCGTATCTGGCTAAACCACTTATCAAAGCGGCTCTCATCATTGGTATCTTCCTTATACTTCCAGTGAGCCGCCAAGCCTTTCTCGGCAATCTCATTCATTCGCTTGCTTCGTATCTGCACCTCCACCCATTTTCCCTGGGGGCCCATCACCGTTGTATGCAGGGCTTCGTACCCATTACTCTTCGGGTTGCTCAACCAGTCGCGCAAACGCTCCGGCGAT
Source organism: Flavisolibacter sp. (assembly GCA_036518315.1). Classification (GTDB taxonomy): domain Bacteria; phylum Bacteroidota; class Bacteroidia; order Chitinophagales; family Chitinophagaceae; genus Flavisolibacter. Next base: position 834 of record DATDNL010000573.1, read on the forward strand.
GGCGTGTATTCATCAGTGATCATCGAATACACTTTCCAACAATCTTCTTTCTCTTTATCCGGGGGTGAGTTTACGATAATGCGGATCGCAAACAGGTCATACACTTCCTCGAAGCTGACTCCCTTTTTTTTGATCTTATTCCAGATGGAGTGAATGCTCTTTGGCCTTCCATGAATTTCAAAATCGAATCCTCCCTTGTCGAGCTTTTCCTTCAATGGCTTTACAAACTCGTTGATGTAGCGGGTGCGCTCTCTTTTCGTCTCCGCAAGCTTTCTCGCAATCTCTTTGTAGGCTTCCGGCTCCAGGTACTTCATCGACAGGTCTTCCATCTCTGTCTTTAAGGTATACAGTCCCATCCGGTGCGCCAGCGGTGCATACACGTACACAGTTTCCGAAGCTATCTTTAACTGTTTCTCCGGCTTCATGCTGTCCAGTGTCCGCATGTTGTGGAGCCTGTCTGCCAGTTTTATAAGTATTACCCTGGGGTCATCGGTCAGGGTGAGTAAGATCTTTCTGAAGTTCTCGGCCTGTTGCGACGCATTGACGTCTATTACATTAGATATTTTAGTCAAGCCGTCTACGATCTTGGCTATCTCTGGTCCAAACTCCTTCTGAACATCATCCAGTGTAATGTCGGTGTCTTCTACCGTATCGTGTAGTAAAGCACAAATAGTGGAACGAACACCGAGGCCGATCTCTTCGACGCAAATTCGCGCCACCGCCAACGGGTGAAGTATATACGGCTCCCCACTCTTCCTGCGCATGGTCTTATGCGCCTCAGCCGCCATCTCAAAGGCGGTCCGGATGAGTTTACGGTCCCCCGGTTTTATTCTTGACTTTATTGAACGTAAAAGTGAACGGTATTCCCGTAGAATCAGTTTCTTCTCCTGCTCCTCGTTCAAATTATATTTCGGTATCTGCGCTACGGTTTCCATAGAACGACGAATTTACTGTTTTTACACCTCGTTTCGAAGGAGCAGAGAAAAGCGTGCCTTTCCCCTAATCTGAGTTTAACGATTCGTTTGCTGCCATCCGGCCACATAACTTTCCGAAAAAGCAAATTTTAATTCCTCATTCCCTTACATTTGCAGCCCATTTGAGGTAAAAGGTCAAAGGCATAAGGTGTAAGGCGATAACCTTTCAACTTTAAACCTTAAACCTTCCACCTTAAAACGCGGGTGTGGCGAAATTGGTAGACGTATCAGACTTAGGATCTGACGCCGCGAGGCATGGGGGTTCGAGTCCCTCCACCCGCACTCAAAAGAAAATGCTCAATGTTCAATACTCAATTTTCAATGTTCATTTAATTGAGCATTGTTCGTTGAACATTGAGCATTGAGCATTTTACAAAGTATAAATTATGGCAACAGTTACGCAACAGGATGTCGCTCCTCTCCACAAACATCTTAATGTTACAATCAACAAAGAGGACTACCTCCCCACATTCGAAAAGTCTCTGAAAGAATATAGCAAAAAGGCCAACATTCCCGGCTTCAGGAAAGGAATGGTGCCCGCCGGCCTGATCAAAAAAATGTACGGCAGCTCTCTCTTTGTCGACGAGGTGCTAAAGACCGTTGACAAGGAAGTGTTTCAATACCTTGAGACGGAGAAGCTGGACATCTTCGCACAGCCGTTGCCCGTGGATATGAACCTCGGACAGTTGGATGTCAACAATCCCAACAACTACACTTTCACTTTCGAAGTGGGCATGAAGCCAGGTTTCCAGGCTCCTGACCTTTCAAAAGAGAAAGTAAAGCGCTATAAAGTACAGGTTACAGACGGCATGGTGAATGAGGAAGTCGAACGCCTTCGCACCCGCTATGGCAATATGACAGAACCCGAGACTGTCAACAACGATGAGAATGTATTGAACGTAACGTTTATTGAAACGGATGCCAATGGCAACGAGCTCGAAGGTGGTCTTAGAAAAGATAACTCCTTGCTCGTCAAATACTTTACAGAAAGCATCCGCCCTACCCTGATCGGAAAAAAGAAAGACGATACTTTCCAAATCTCCCTCGACGAAGCTTTCGATGGCCAGGAGAAAGAGTGGGTTCTTAATGACCTCGGGATTGATTCTGCCACCGGCAGAAACTTCAAACTTCACATTACCAAGATCGGCCTCATCGAACCAAGGGAACTAAACGAAGAATTCTTTGCCCAATTGTTTCCAAACCAGGAAGTAAAAACTGTTGAAGAGTTCCGTAATAAGATCAAAGAAGAACTGGAAAGACAATGGGAGGCTGAAAGCAAGAATCAGCTGCAACACAATCTTTATCATGTGCTCCTGGATCATACGCACATTGACTTCCCTGCCGAATTCCTTAAGCGTTGGCTGAAAACCCAGGGCGAGAACAAGCAGGCAAAGACAGACGAAGAAGTAGAGCATGAATTCCCCCAGTTCGTCAACCAGCTTAAATGGAGCCTCATCACTGAAAAGCTGATGGAGCAAAGCAATATCAAGGTTGAACCGGACGAGATCCGCCAGTTTGCCAAACAACAATTGCTTGGCTACATGGGCATGCAGGCGCTGGATGAAGAGCAACAATGGGTAAGAGATTACATCGACCGCATGATGAAGGACCGTAAATATGTAGAAGATGCCTACAACCGCCTTCAAACCCAAAAGCTTTTCGATTGGGCTGAGACCCAGGTGCAGACTGAAGAAACTCCCGTTTCAAAAGAAGAGTTCCTTCACATGAATGCGGAACACCAGCACCATCATCATTAACTAGTAGAATAAGATTTTTCAATATCAAAAGAGAACAGCGACCCTGTTCTCTTTTTTTTAACCCAAAAACTGGAACAAACCACTTCAAACGCCGCCAGCACTAAGGTTACTCCCGCGAATTATAGAAAAGTTCCTTTCTGTCAGAGGCATGCAGATCCCGATCAGCCCCTCACCAACTACTAAAAGTATAGCTGCACCGAACCACACCCGATCCACATCCGAAATACGTCCCGTCCCATCACGATCTAAGCTTTTCTGAAGATCCAATTGTCCCGAACGCACCCGGCGAACAAATGGAGAGGTTTCAGACAAACGTATCTAAAGATTACGATGTCCCGTAGTTGCTCCGTACATGCTCCATAGATGTCCCATCCCTTTAAAGATATGGGACATCTACGGGACATCTATGGGACATCTATGGGACATCCTATCTTTTGTCGGCAATTAGTGATCGTTTTGGACACGCCCGGATATTCATCTTCCATGTCCTTAACCTCGCTCCGACTTTCAGGAAACTGGACTAATGTAAAGGATAAGAGATACGATGGTCTTTTGCAGGTGATTGCGTCCGCCGCAGCTCAGCTCTGCCTGACCATTAAATTATCTTTTGAAAACCACCCGACCCGTAAACGATCCCAACATCGAACCTCAATCTCCTTGAACTCCTGAAACCTATGAAACTTTCAGACTATAAACGACCCCCAACTACAAACCACAAACTACAGACTACAAACCCTAGAAAAGCCATTTTGTCCTGTTTTTCCCTAAGCATGGTATTTGATAACACACATTCACTTATTTTGCTTAAAATCTAATCAAAGACGATATGAGTTTCAATTCAGAATTTGAAAAATATGCCGTAAAGCACCGGGGTTTATCCAGCAACACATTAGATAGTTACAATAAATATCTTGTTACTGC
>DATDNL010000574.1:0-4717 GCA_036518315.1 Flavisolibacter sp.
TGCAAAATATCGATGTAGTACTTCATCATCGACTGTCCGTCTCCCCCAAAAAAGTCTATCTTGACTCCTTTAATTCCCATGTCCCTTAGCCTCCCAAACTCCCTCACCCTGTCTTCGTGTGTAAGCAGCTTGCTCTTGGGAGTATATTTAACCGTATTCCAGTCACCCGAGGAGTTATACCAGAGTAATAAGCCGACATTCTTTGAAGCCGCATATTTCGAAAGCTCCTTTATTTTATCATACCCGATTTTCTGATCCCAGGCAGCATCAACAAGGCAATATTGCCACTTCATCTTCGAAGCAAAATCTATATACCGTACCTGTTCCGAGTATACGATAGAATCGTCTTTCGACATGATCCAACTCCATGATGATTTACCCGGCTTTACGAATGCCATATTCATCTTGATCGAAGGCTTCGCCACATCTGTTCCCAATGTCGATTCAACAATGGTCTTCAGACTTCCGATCGTGATTATCCGCCACGGAGAATAAAACGGGAGTGTTGAAACCGGTAAATAACCTTGTCCAGTAAAGACTTCCCTTGGGTCAGGAAAACCTATGCTATATTGTCCATCCGGAGATTCCGATTGTAACCTCGTTGCGCAATAATTACTGTCAACGGATGACTCTGAGATCAACATCCAGGTATCCGCGTAATGAAATAAAGCGGGGTACACCCACCCTGCACCGAAAGTTGAACTGTCGGTCACAGGTATGTTTTGTAGATAATGTTCTTCATAAGCCGGGTTACTGTGCTCCCATCCCGTTTTTGCGACCTGCATTGGCTGTAAAAAGGCTCTCGTAGAAGTATCGAAGTGAAACGAGGTGACTTCCTCTTTGATCGTCTTAACATCTACGCTGTGACCAGGGAAATAGTATCTGAATGCGACCCCGTCATTAGAAAGCTGGAAGATAATGTCCATCTTCTTTGCGTTACCGTTGACAGTATGGATGACGAGGCGGTTAGCCGTGTAATGATTGATTCTCCTTTTGCCTGTAAATAACTCGTACTGATCTTTTACGGGCTCCCTTCCGGGGACGGCCGATATACTAAGGTCATTTGCAAAATCTTCATCTTCCGTTTTCAACCCGAGTCGAGATTGCCTGAGCACTTCCTTTCCGTTATAATCGATCTTATAGTTGATCTGTTTTGAGTCGGCAATTACAGAAACAACTATGTGATGATCGGGGCTGCTGATCGAATAGGCTGAGACTTGTGCCTTTACAATGGTACCTGCTAAACACAAAGCACAAATAATGAAGTTCTTTATCTGCATAGTGATACAAATTAAAGTAGAAATCCTTCCCTGGAAAATATGAGCGTGCTCATGTAAGAAACGATTTGATAGCTTTCATGAAACGCTTTGGTATTTGCTTTAACGGGTGAAACCAAACTCTACATATCTGCGGGTCAATTGAAAGCTAGTTAATCGGCCCGTGAGTAACCCTTTGACGTTTTCAATTCTTCAACTGTGAGTGGCCAGTCTTTGTTCGGGACATATTGCTGCTGCATGATCGTTTCAATTTGGTTAACGACCTGCGGATATTTAGAAGCAACATTGTTTTTTTCTTGTGGATCAGTTGCTAAATCGTATAGTTCCAACGGCTCGTTAGCTTTTCTACTTACGTTTAGTCTTACTCCTTTCCAGTTTCCCAATCGAACGGCTTGCTTTCCGCCACTCTCGTGGAGTTCCCAATAGAAATATTGATGCTGCTGTTGCTTTTGTCCTCTTATTGCCGGCAACAATGAGATACCGTCGACTGGCTTTGTGGATCTAACCTTGGCCAATTCCAAAAAGGTCGGATACATATCCCATAACGCGGCGGGCATCGTGTTCACGGTACCGGCTTTTGTTACCCCCTGTTGGTAAACAATGAAAGGAACGCGTATACCACCCTCATACAAGTCTCTCTTGATACCTCTTAACCCTGCATTGCTATTAAAGAACACAGGATCCCCACCACCCTCTTTATGTGGCCCGTTATCACTTGTGAAAAAGATCAGGGTATTCTTTTCCATCCCTTTTTCCTTCACAGTATTCATAATTTCGCCAACATACTTATCAAGTCTCGAAACCATGGCAGCAAAGGCCGCATGCGGATAGGGTTCAAAAGGAAGCCCTTCTTTATTTGGCCCCTTTCGCTCTACTGGTTGCTCATTAAACTTCTTTATATAAAAATCATACACTTCATCGTGAGGCGCAATCACTTCTGCGTGCGGCAAAGTGTAGGGCAGGTAAAGAAAGAAAGGCTTGTCATGCGAGGCATTCAAAAACTGCATTGCCTGCCTGTGAACCAGGTCGGCAGAATACACAGAATCGTGGTCGCTGTTTTCCGGCAGATCAACACGATCATGGTTATTCCATAAATGATCTGGGTAATAGTTGTGAGCGAGGGATTGACAGTTGTACCCAAAAAATTTATCGAAGCCCTTCTTCTGCGGATCGCCCGAGGTCGTAATAAAACCCAGGCCCCACTTGCCAAAAGCGGCTGTAGCATAGCCGTCTTGTTTCAGGAGCATCGCAATAGTAACAATCGAGTCAGGCATCGGCGCCTGTCCTTCCGGCTTTAAAGTAACGTTTCCACGGATCGCTCCATGCCCTGTATGCATACCGGTCATAAAACTGCATCGTGAGGGGGCGCAGACGGTAGACCCGGAATAGAACTGCGTAAACTTCACTCCCATTTTAGCAAGTCGATCAATGTTAGGAGTTGCGATCTTTCTCTGCCCATAACAACCAATATCACCATACCCCAGATCATCAGCCAATATGAAGATGATATTGGGTCGTGCTGCCTTTTGGGCTTTCGAAGGTTGACAAAAGAACCACGATAAGCTAAATACTACAATGGCAACCCTTTTCATTTATTAATTTTTAAGTGCTTTACAACTCTCTACTTCCATAATGCTAAGATCAATCTTTTAAGGTGACCTTCATGAGGCCCATCTCTTTTTTGTAGGAATAGGGCACGATAAAACTGTTATCGAAAGCCTGCAATTGGCTTAATAAATAATCATACTTATCAAAGACAGGCAGGCCTTTTTCAGCAAGTTTGCCGTTATCATCTGAACTGAATATGATCAATCCTTTCCGTTTTGCCGTGAAGTTCTGCGTCAATACCAGGTAAACCCTGTCGCCGATTGTAAACTGTCCGAAAGGATAAGACTGGACTTCGATTACTTTCTTATCATTGGCAACCAACGTGTCGGCGCGGGTTTTGAACTGTGTATCCATAACAGTGAAACGGACGCCTGTTGGACCTTTGTAGTAATAATCGTTAGGGTAGGTATAGATCATATAGGGCGTTGCTATTGCGGAACCTATTCGCGGAGTGGGATTGATACGAAAAGCCGGCCCCTGTACTCTTCGATTGGTGTTCACATTCAACCAAACAGAGGGTCGACCCTTGATGAAGAGAAAATTAGAAGCAGTGTTTTGCGTAAACTGGTGTTTGAGTACCGTGACAGGAGTTCGCTCTTTTAACTGGTTATCCAACCTGCTTATTAGAACATTTCTTCGGACTCGCCTGTTAATGTCGGTCTGAATGATAGTTGAGTAAACGAGTAAGGTGGAATCTATCGGACTGAATAGGAAGCCCGGATTCCAATTGGTTTGAAAGCCGGTATCGAATGAAGTAGTGGTGATATCCCCTGTATCAAGTTCCACCTTCATCAGGCTGAGTGAATTACCGGGATTATCACGGCTTGACTTGAGTACAAAAAGAGCATTTTCCCACAATGATACCTGTTGCAGAAAATCAGTTTCATTATCGAAGGGATATCCCAGTGTCATTGCCTTCAAGGCAGCAAATTGATCATCCAAACGTGCCAGTTTGCAGCGAATCGCTTTTAAGCTATCGATATAAGTCTGTGCGAGAGCAAACAATTTTCCGTTTATATTAACCAGTTGAAGTGCTGGTGAACGATCCTTGAAAACAGTGTCAAAGAGAGCCATACACTCTTTGGACAAGCGAACAGACCTGCCCTCTTTGTCGACCTTCCATACTTCATAGAAGCTCGGCTGGAATATATGTATGGTGAGATAATAATAACCCGCAAAGGAGACGATTTTGACATCGCAGTCCTTCCTAATTAAAAAATCCAATTGTCTCTGCTCAAGAAGGCGGAGGTGATCATCGAAAATGTGGATGATGGGCTTCTTATTATAGCTAAAGGTGATCAAATGATTATAGCCCTGGAGATTAGACACCAACTGTGCCTGTGCAGGATCGTCGACCTTAATATTACCCTTGCTATATTGAATGGATTGGCTGTAACAATTACTGAACAGAAAAAACAGTAAGACAAAAATGATAACGGACCTTTTCATTAATGAAGCTTACTGTAAAGTTGAATTATTTGAGTTTATAAACTTCACTACCCGCCAACAGGAAACAGCCCAGGCCATAGTCCTCGAAATCGGGAATGTGATCGTAACTAACCGGCTGGCCATCTTTTGGTTCTTTACCCGTTCCCTGTACAAAACCTAACCTACCATCGGGATGAACCGCATCTTTTGCCATGGCCTTCCATGCCTTTGCAACTGCAGGTTTATATGTCTTCTTATCAAGGACGTTATTGTTAATACCCCAGGCAAAACCGTAAGCAAAGAGCGCAGTTCCCGAAGTTTCCTTGCCGCCGAAGTGAGTGGAGTCGTGAAGACTTACATTCCAGAAGCCATCATTTCGCTGCACTTTAACGAGCGAAGCAGAC
>DATDNL010000575.1:0-5085 GCA_036518315.1 Flavisolibacter sp.
ATTACGGTCCTGGAACAGGATTGGCACTTCTTTGATCTTGAAACCTAGTTTCCATGCAGCGAACTTCATCTCGATCTGGAAAGCATAACCAACAAAATGGATCTCGTCCAGATTGATTGTCTCAAGTACTTCCCTTCTGTAACACATGAAGCCCGCCGTCTGATCATGCACAGGCATCCATAAGATCATACGAGTATAAAGTGAGCCACCTTTAGAAAGGAAGATGCGATCAGCAGGCCAGTTCTTTACTCCTCCGCCTTTTACATAACGCGAACCGATAGCCAGGTCAGCACCTCCGTTCTTGCAGGCATCATACAGGCGAGGTAGGTCCGCTGGGTTATGCGAGAAGTCGGCATCCATTTCGAAGATGAAATTGTACCCATGCTCGACTGCCCACTTAAATCCGTGAATGTAGGCAGTACCTAATCCAAGCTTCCCCTTTCTTTCTTCCAGGAAAACCGTGTGGTCAAATTTTGCCTGCAAGCCTCGAACAATATCAGCCGTACCGTCAGGCGATCCGTCATCAATTACCAACACATGAAAATCCTGCTTTAGGTCGTAAACCGCCTGCAGGATTGCTTCAATATTTTCCTTCTCGTTGTAAGTCGGTATTATTACCAGTTTTTCCAATTCTCTAAACTTATCTATTAACTTAATTTTTTCAGCATGATCCTCGTATACATCTCGGTCAACTTCTGTTTGGTATTCATGGGGAACTCGCCCTTCATCATCCAATCATAATACTGCGGTTCAGCCTTTAGAACGTCAGCTACCGGGCGACCCTTATGCTTACCGAAATTGAACACTTCAACTCCTTTATCGTCGAATGTAAAGCGACGCGCAAAATCAATGATCGAATCCTCTCCTACCGCCTTTACAATGGTGTCAACCGTAGTTCCTAATTGAGGGTATCTTTCTATTTGAGCATTCAGGATTTCGGCTGTGGCAGCAGCATCTACTTCTGCACCGTGTGCACCGTCAAGATTCTTGTTGCAGTAAAACTTGTACGCTGCAGATAAGGTTCTTTGTTCCATCTGGTGGAAGATCTTTTGTACATCAACGATCTTCCTGTTCTTCATATCAAACTCCACTTCTGCACGAATGAATTCTTCCATCAACATGGGTATATCTAACCTGTAAGCGTTATAGCAAGCAAGGTCACAGCCGTCGAGAAATTGTTTGATCTCCTGCGCCACCTGTTTAAATACCGGTGCATCTTTCGCCATTTCATTGGTGATTCCGTGCATATCGATACACACTTGTGGAATGGGAATTTGCGGATTAATAATTTTTCTTTTGACCGTACGGTTACCATCGGGCAATAACTTCACAATAGCAATTTCTACGATACGGTCACTGGAAACATTTGTACCGGTAGCCTCGATATCAATGACAGCAAGTGGTTTTTTCAACTGTAACATTCTGAGATTCTTAAAGGTGGTAAAGGTAAAGTATTGTGTATTTTGAACACCAAATTAATCGGCTGTTTGTATAATTCGGTTGGCGAAAGCTTCTGTGTCAATTCCATCATAATTTCCGGAGCTCATAAAAGCTACAACTGCATTGTCAAAATCAAGATCGTTGAGCCATTTTTCCAACTCTGACCTCTCGTTGAACACCGACAGACCTTTCTTTCCGAAGCCTTCCTTCACTGTCTCTTTTGGAAGATCGGGCATCCGTTTCAATTCGAGTGCGTGTTTGCTATAGAACACCGCAGCCTGGTCGGCAGCCTGTAGTGCGCCCTTGTATTCTTTCATGAACGCTTCGTTCAAACTACTGAATGTATGAAGCTCCAACACTGCAATTATTTGCTTTTCCGGAAACTGGTTCTTCAGCGCCTCAATCGTTGCCTTGACCTTTGAAGGTGCATGAGCAAAATCACGATAGAAAACCGTGCTGCCATTTCTTGCCAATAACTCCAAACGCTTCGCTGCCCCCGTGAAACTGTGAATGGAATCAATAAATTGTTTTGACGTTACGCCTAATTCTTTACACGCCAACCACGCCGCATTTAGGTTTAACAAGTTGTGATCACCAAACACTTCCAGTTCGCTTACGTTTCCTTCAATAGACACCCTGGTAATTCCATTTACAATCGAATGATCCGGTACCTGGTAGGGATGATAATGAATATCGTCGCGGGTATGTGTTTCCACAAGTGCTCTTAAAACGGCATCCGTGTCATTGTAAATAAGGTGTCCTCCCGCTTCGATCTTATCAATGAATATCCTGAACTGCTCCAGGTAATTATCGAACGTAGGAAATACATTGATATGGTCCCATGCAATACCTGTGATGATAGCAATGTGTGGAAAAAGAAAGTGAAACTTCGGTCGTTTCTCAATCACGCTGGCAGGGTATTCATCACCTTCACAAACGATGACGGGAGCATCTGTAATATTCACTGATTGATCGAAGCCTTGTAATCGTGCTCCAACCAGGTAGTCAAAGGCCTTTCCCGTTTGCCTTAACACGTGCATGATCATCGAAGTTGTCGTCGTCTTTCCATGACTACCACCAACCACGACCCTTGTCTTATCCTTGCTTTCCCGGAAGATGTATTCGGGAAAGGAATAAATAGAAACCCCTAATTCTTTTGCTCGTTGGATCTCGGGGTTGTCCGCCTTAGCATGCATGCCGAGGATAACTGCATCCAGGTCCTTCGTGATTCTCCGCGTTTGCCAGCCAATCTCATCCGGGAGAATTCCTTCCCGGGATAAATTGGATTTCGCGGGTTCAAAGATCTCGTCGTCACTGCCTGTAACCTGGTATCCTTTTCGCTTTAGAGCAATGGCTAGTTGATGCATTACACTTCCGCCAATAGAGATAAAATGGATTTTCATGTAGTTCTTCATTGAGTTTACCCTGTAAAACGATCTGCTAAATTGAAGTGAAGGCCTGACTATTGGCGGCCAAAATTTCACTTTGGCAATTTGATGGTTTATATTTGCAAAATATCCGGCAAATTAAACCGTTTTTAATCCAAACTAATTCAAATGAAGAACAAATTGATGGCGTTTACCCTATTAATTCTATTAGTTACAAGCCTTTCTTCCTGTTTTGCATCCCGCAGCAAGGTAGGATGTCCGGCAACTGCCGATTCCGGACGTCGTTTCAGAGGTTAATGTGAATGTTTAGCTTTATTAAAATTTGTGTGTATGCATTGGATTCATCTTACCGATGAGGAGCAGTTAAAACAAATAATTACCAAATCCCAGACAAGAGCGCAAGTCATTTTCAAACATAGCACCCGCTGTTCCATCAGCTCGGTCGCCCTTCAAAGACTTCAACGGGTATCGCAGCCCTCAGATATAGACTTCTATTTCCTTGACCTCCTGTCCTATCGAAACATTTCGAACAAGATCGTACAGGTGTTTGATGTTCCGCACGAGTCACCCCAGGTACTGGTAGTAAGGGATGGCCAATGTGTTTACGAAGAGAGTCATATGGGAATCTCCATGAACGAGATTGTAGAACATGCCTACGCGGCTTAAGCAGGCCGGCTTCGTATCGGTTGTTTTTTCATTTAAGGTGGGCAAGCATGCGTGCTCATGACGTCCTATTGGTTCCTGTGGCGAGTTCGCACTGGGATTATTAATTATTGATTATTAGGTGATTGCCTTTTATTTAGGTCCATTGGTTAGAACCGCCAGGTGTCTTCTATTTTGTCACATCTCTTGAGATCGCTTCTAAAGTAAGCACGCAAATAAATAATAATGAACACTCCTTCAGAAATCGTCTAACACAAGTAACAGCTCTTCCAAAGTTATTCACACATCATCTCAACCGTAGTTTCGACGAAGAAATGAACGCCTGTGAATAATGCGCATTGTTAACTGTTCGTTATCGCGGCTGTAGAGGGCACTACTCAACTTAGCTTAGCAGGGCACGTAAAAAGAACACTAATCCACAATTTGCGCTTTAAAAGGCGGCAAAATGGGTGGCACTGTGTTTTCGCACTATCCATTAAATAACCATCTTAAAAGTTCTATTTATGGCTGAAACGAATAATCACAACGGAGATCAAAGAAAGTCTATTAGAGGGTTCGCTGCAATGGATGCTGAAAAACAAAAGGAAATCGCCCGTAAAGGCGGCCGTGCAGCACACGAACAGGGCGTCGCCCATGAGTGGAGTTCCCAGGAAGCCAGGGAAGCTGGCAAAAAAGGTGGCCAGTCCCGCGGAAGACGGTCAAGAGAAGATGGACCCTCAATGTAAAAAGCTACAATTGCATGGTTAATCTTACTTATGTAAGAGAAAATTCGGGCCGGAGTGATCCGGCCTTACTGTTTATCGGGAATAATTATGTGAAAACAGGTCCCCTTTCCAACCGTAGAGGTCGCACTGATGTGGCCGTCATGGTTGTCAATGATGCGCCTTGTAATCGCCAGTCCCAGTCCCGTGCCTTCGTACTCGGCTTTTGGATGCAACCTTTTGAACAGGTCGAAAATAATATCAAGGTATTCTTGCTCGATACCAATTCCGTTATCACAAACGTCAAGTTGTAGGTACCTCGGCGCACTCTTAATAGCTACCGGGGCCTTATCAATCCATTTATAGTCTATTTTGATTTTGACCGGTATTCCCTTACGTGAAAACTTTAGTGCATTCGATACCAGGTTCTGCAGCATCTGCCTGAACTGTGCCGGGATTACATAGGCTTCCGGTAATTTGTTGTAAGACACGGTCGCATTTTTTTCTTTGATGCGTTCATCCAGGAGATCAAGAATTTCTGCCACGAGCCGGTCCAGGTCAACTTTCTCCTTCTGCTGTTTTGCTTCCAGCATCGAAAACGCCAGGATATCCTGGATCATTTTCATCATGGACCTCGCGGAGTTCTGCATACGCTTCAATCGATCGAAGGAAGTCTGTGTCAACCGGTCTTTTTCGGTTTCCATTACGATGTCGGCAAACATGCTAATCTTTCGAAGCGGCTCTTTCAGGTCATGACTTGCAATCGAAGCAAACTGCTGAAGGCTTTTGTTGGAGGCCTGGAGCTCCTCAGTCCTTTTCAACAGCTCTCGTTCCATAGCTTTTATGTCGGTGACATCCTGTACCGTACCGATCATCCGATGCGCTGCTCCATT
>DATDNL010000576.1:0-4546 GCA_036518315.1 Flavisolibacter sp.
ATTCATAAAAACCAATTTTATTGCTATAAGGCAGGCAAGCGGAAAAATAGATTCTATCAAGTACAAAGTATCCCAACTTTACCCCAAAAAACTTCCAATAAAAACCATTGAAGGATTTTAAACAGACAGATCGACGATTGCTTTCTACTTTACAAAGCATAACGATTTAATAAACAAATTGTGATCGCTCCCCCCTGTAAATTTCACAAAAACATCGCGTTGCCCCGAAACATTCTTTATTGCTTTGCCGTATGTTTTCCAAACGCTCTCGCCACTTGTTGCATCAACCTCAATGGCAGCAATGAGACTCCCTTTAGTTAAATCATCCAGCCATATTTCAAATTTGCCTTTCGTTTTAGCGGACACTTCCGCCTCAATTCTTTTGGCAGCGCTTTTCCCGTTCCCTAAATCTATCCCTGATAACATAAACCATCCCCCATGGGTCGAAATATTGGTAACTGATTTTACAGATTGGGTCCTAAGCGTTTGTACACCATAATAATTATTGTACGCTGCCGCAGGTATGGACGAAAATCCGTCCTTGCAAACAAAGAAATCAAAGTCGGCGGGCTTGCCTTCGGCGAACAAACCCACACTGGTTCCGACCCATGAATTCCAGTTTGGCTGGGCCTTGTCTAGATTAATTGAACTGATGGGAGCACCAATAGAAATCCACGTATTTCCATCGTTGCTGCAATAAGCCCTTAATTGGTGTTCTGCCCTTTCCAGTTTTAGCCAAACAATATTGCCAAAGGAATTAATCAATTCACGGGAGGCCGTATCAAATTGGAAGATGATCTTTTTCCCGTCTTTAAACCCGCTGAATAGCTTAACAAAAACTTTTTGGTTGCCGTTCGTAAGGTAGAAACCGGCTTTCTGCGAGGTATTTGTCGCGTTAAGATCCACCCTTGTAACCGCTGTGTAATAATGGTCAGTTTCTTTTTGCACAATGTGGGCTGCTAACGAATCAGGGGTGAGCCTTAACCATCCTTTTCGATCAGAAAGTGAATATTGACCGTATGCTTTCTTATTTAAGAAGTGCCAGCAATTATTAATCGATTCCTTGTTGAAATCATCCGATTGAAACCCTCGCCAGGGAATACTCGACAGGGGCAGGTTCGGCCTTTTGACGGGGGCCGCAGTTGGTGCCACTCCCCACGGCCGGTCGCCTTCCCATATAACCTGGTATAACGAAGTTTGACGGCCCATACCTGACCAATCATCGCCTGCTACATGTTCATAACTTTGACCTATTGTCCACCATGTTCCATCAGCTAATTGCACCGGCGCTGAAATATGATTTGGGCTTGGGAAACGTGCGTCTGGATCTGCTATTGGTTTAAAGAAGTTGCCAAGTCTCTCCCACTTTGTTGAATCGCTTGTTAAAACACTTCCTCTTAAAACATATTGGCCGCCGGATACATCACCCGCAGGGAAATAATAATAGTACCCATTACGCTTGCACATTACTGGTCCTTCCGCCCAACTGTATTGCAGGTTGGCATTGATCCAATCAAGATTGATAACAGAGTCCGCGAGTTGACCATCTCGTCCCAAGGCTTGTAAGCGGTTTACCCTTTGCCCGTTTTTTATGACCATGTAGGGCTTTCCGTCATCATCAACAAAAACGGAATTGTCATAACCAAGTGGACCGGTAAGTGGATTAGTCTTCACCGGGACGGGCACCGACCACGGACCATATGGAGAATTTGCTTTCGAAAACCATTGGCCGTTTGAAGAAAAATAGATCCAATAGGAGTCGTAGAAATAGGTAATAGCCCCCTGCCAAATTCCAGCAGAAGGCCTATCATTTACAAAGCCGGCAATGGATGGCGGTACCACCCTGCTGATCACTTCCCAGTGAATCAGATCTTTTGAATGATAGATCGGCAAATAAGGTGTAAAATGAAAGCTGGAACCGGAGTGATAGAAATCATCACCGACTTTCAGCAAAGTAGGATCTGGATGGTCTCCCGGCAATACCGGGTTCACATAAGTCTTTACAGTTTGATAAAAGGCTAACGAATCAATATCAAAAGACTTGTCTACCTTCTCTTGTTCTTGCTCTTTGTTCCGGGACGAATTGATAAAGGCATCCTGAGCGTCAATGCCAGCTGTATTCAACAGTAATAGGAGTACAAATCCGAATCGGTGAATATTTTGAGAAAATGAGGGTAACTGCTTACAAAAAGAAATTGCCATTGCGGTCAAAATTTTATTGAACGGCAGGGTTATGAAATGGCACCTTAGTCTACCCCACTTCCGATCTCTTCCTGCCTATTTCAGTATAAAAAGAAGGAAGGATGAAGAATCATCCCTCCTGTGCTGCTGTATGGGAGACTAAAAAACTTTAATAACCAATTTTAATTCACAACCACCGGGTTAAACGTTTCCATCTTTACTCCCCTGTCTCGAACAACCAAGGTATCTGTGAAACTGTGTGTGGTTGTTCCGAAACTCACCTGGTATTTCAGATGAAGCACGTCTCTTTTTTCATTACCCCACATATCTCCGTCCTTCACAAACTCGCCATTGCCGGTCACAGTATATGTAGTGGCACTAGCTGGCGTGCTGATGGTGCATTTACCCTGCGTGTCGAACTTCAACCATAATTGGAACGGTGCATTAAGGTTACCCTTGTTTTTTCCATTCAATGAGAGACTATTCTGATCTAACGCAGCAGTAACCACGTTTACCACCTGGTCTTTTTCAACATATTGTGCATGGTACACCACCGTTGTATCGAGGGCAGTGTTGCCGTTAGCCCCTTTGACATCCTCAATACCCCTTCTTAGATAAACTCCGTGGTAAGGGTTTATGTATTTAACCCCGTACAGAACAAAATTCTTCGGAGCAATTACCCAGTCCCCTGCGTTTCTTGGATCAGGTGAGACTTTGTCACTCCTTCCACTCAAAATGGAATCTGCATTTGTAACAGAGGTTATTTTGATTGGAAGCACAAAAGTGTTTTTTATTGAACGAGGATCCTGGAAGAAAGCATCAGTTAACTGAACTTCCAATCCACCCATTACCTGGCCAGCCGGGATAACGATCTTTGGGTCGCTTGGCAATGTAAAGTAATTAGAAGGCAAGACGTAAACACTATCTCCCGTAGCTGTCTCAAACTTCAACTTGTTCCCAAGTGTTGGGTCTAAAGCTACCTTCAACGTGATGTCCTTTTTATTTTCATAAACGCCACCCATTGTAGCCATGACCAGGAATTTGTGTTGGTTATCAAGCGTATTATCAATGATGTCCTTGCCCAACACAATCGTTCTTTCCGGAGTTTGATAGGGAAAATATACTGTCGTGTACTTATAATCCGGGAAAGACCAGTCCTTATTGCAGGCGGTAAGTATTGACAGTAGAACAAACGATATCACTAAAAACTTTTTCATTTCATTACTCATTTTTAATTAGACATTAGGTACTACCACCCTTTATTTTGTTGAAGGTTCGCTTTCAATACCTCAGTTAAAGGAATAGGCCCATAGTACATGTAGTCAGCATACTGCCTGTTCTCCACCGGTTGAATGGTATAGGTATTATTATTGATCACCACACCTTTTGCCTGCTCGGTTAGCGGGTCCCTCCAACGACGGAGATCCCAAAACCGGAAACCTTCAAAGCATAATTCCAGGCGCCTTTCGTTGTGGATCAACTTACGCATGTCCTCCTTTGTTGTTACGGAAGCGAGGTAAGCATCCGGTTGCGTGATGCCCGCTCTACTACGTATTGCAGCAATCACGTTACGGGCAGAATAAGCATGAGTACCCATTCCGTCTGGGCCCCATGCCTCATTGGCTGCTTCTGCGTAAATCAGGAAAAGTTCGGTATAACGAATGTGTACAGGATAGTGTTTCTTATCAGCCGGCGAGGAAGGATTGGCATTAACATCTTCCCTCAACAACTTACGCATATAGTACCCCGTGCGGGTCGATGTAGGAAGCACGTTAACGGCATCATTGGTGGGATTATCTGTCTTGGTCCAGATTGTCTTACTTCCAATCGTTCCGCCATTGACAAGAATATAATTCTTTAACCTCGGATCACGGTTCGCATAAGGATTGGTCGCAACGTAGCCGCTCGCAGGGTCGGTAATAGGGTAGCCATTTACCATCGGGAAGGCATCAACCAGGTTCTGCGTAGGATTCACCCGTCCATTTCCGAAAAGCGTTGGAGGGAAATTGTTCACTTCAAGGTTTCTTCCTGTTGCAATGTTCCCTCTCCATAGCATTTCTTTCTGATCAATATTCTTGGAGAGATCGAGCTTCTCTGCGTTAGTTGATGTATAGAATAAATTTCCCGCGGGGTCCAAGCCACTGACGCCTCCAATCCGGTCAAGAACATCGGCTGCATAGTCAGCCGCGTCGGCCCATTTGGTACTGCTTCCCTGTGTGTTGAAAGCCGGGCTTGCCGCGAGCAGTGCAGCCTTTGCCCTGACTGCCTTCACGATTCGAGCTGAGATTCGCTCCCTGTTAAAGCTGCCAAACACACGGTTATACTCGGCAAGTGTCATACCGGTATATTTTGAAGGAACAGAAGA
>DATDNL010000577.1:0-4772 GCA_036518315.1 Flavisolibacter sp.
GGATAAGAAAGGGCTGCTCCCGCCGCGAAGGGATTTGGAACTCGATGCCCTTGTTGAAATTCTCGATAACAAACGTTTCATTACTTGCCACTCCTACGTTCAAAGCGAGATCCTCGGATCTATGGAAGTGGCTGATAAAATGGGTTATCACTACAACACCTTCACCCACATCCTGGAAGGATATAAAGTGGCGAAAGAAATGTTGGCGCATGGTGCCAATGCTTCGACCTTCTCCGACTGGTGGGCGTATAAGATGTAAGTAGAAGATGCGATTCCTTACAATGCCGCTATCATGCAAAAGGTCGGTCTTAATGTAGCTATCAACTCAGATGATGCTGAAATGGCTCGTCGCCTGAACCAGGAAGCTGCAAAGATCGTTAAGTATGGCGGCGTTACGGAGGAACAGGCATTGAAAATGGTGACTCTGAACCCTGCAAAAATGCTACACGTTGAAGATAAAGTGGGCAGTCTCAAAGCTGGCAAGGACGGTGACGTTGTTGTTTGGAGTGACCATCCTTTAAGCATCTATGCCAAAGCTTTATACACTATTGTAGATGGAACGGTCTACTTCGATCGTGAAAAGGATGAGCAAATGCAAAAGCAAATCGATAGCGAAAGAAACCGTCTCGTAAAGAAGATGGTTGGTGAAAAGCAAAGGGGTATGCCTGTTCAGCAGGCCGTGCCTAGCTACCAGTTCATGCATAGCTGTTTTGATCATGGCCACGACCACGGCTTATTGGTAGTGGACACAGACGATTTAGACGGATTTGACAACAATTAAACTCATTGGAATGAAAAAGATATTCTTTAGCTTATTAAGTTTTGCTTCGTTGGCTGTTTACAGCCAGGCGAATGTTTATCCTTCGCCTAAGCAATCGCAGCCGATTGCCATAACCGGTGGGACAGTGCACGTGGGCAATGGACAAGTATTAAATGATGCCACCGTTTTAATGGTCGACGGAAAGATCACAGCAGTAGGTACAAGTGTGCAGGTTCCGGCGGGTGCGCGAAGGGTGGAAGCGCAGGGCAAGCATGTTTATCCCGGGCTGATTCTTTCTGCAAGTAATTTGGGTTTAGTGGAAATCGGCAGCGTACGCGCCAGCTCCGATGTTCGCGAGATAGGTGATCTGAATCCGGATGTTCGGTCGATCAGTGCCTACAATGTTGACTCAAAAATCATCAATACACTTCGCTCGAATGGTATCCTGTTAGCGAACGTTGTTCCTGAAGGCGGAATGGTGACCGGTACTTCGTCGATCGTGCAGCTGGATGCGTGGACACCACAAGATGCCGTCTACAAGGCAGACCAGGGTATTCATATCAACATGCCTTTATTGATGGCGGGTCCCACGAGAAGATTTGGTGGACTCGGCGGCCCGAATGCCCAACAGGTTGACCCCGTGAAAGAGGGCCTGGAGAAGGTCGATAAACTGAAGTCCTTCTTTCAACAGGCAAAGGCGTACAATTCACAAGCGACACACGAGCAGACGAACGTGAAGTTTGCTGCTGTTAAAGGCCTATTCGATAAGAGCCAGACTTTGTATGTCCACGCCAATACGGTAAAGCAAATGCTGGTTGCACTGGATTTCGTAAAAGAGTTTGGTTTTAATGTAGTGATCGTTGGTGGCAGTGATAGCTGGCAAATTGCCGATCTGCTGAAACGAAACAATGTATCGGTCATACTGAACCAGATGCATAGCTTGCCAACGGCCGAAGATGATGATGTAGATCAGCCTTATAAAACGCCCGCTATGCTGCAGAAGGCGGGAGTTACATTTGCTATCAATGATGAAGATGAACAGAATCGTGGTCGTAACCTTATGTTCAATGCAGGTACGGCTGCTGCTTACGGTTTGACTAAAGAGCAGGCCTTGCAAGCAATCACCCTGGATGCGGCCAAATGCCTTGGCATTGATAACCAGACTGGTAGTATCGAAGTTGGTAAGGATGCCAACGTCATCATCAGCGATGGCGATATTCTGGATATGCGTAGCAGCCAGGTGACCCAGGCTTTTATACAGGGGCGTCAGATCAACCTTGATAATAAGCAAAAGCAACTGGATGAGCGATACGAGAAAAGATATGGATTAAAACAGTTTTGATGATAGGCCCCGCACGTCGGGGCTTTTTTTATGTCTTCACTTTTCGAAGTACAGATGATAGTGCTTGCTGCAGCCTGGGTTAAACGGCGATTGACAGCGTGGACAACAGTTATTTGAATTCATGTACTCTTTGATTGTTAGCTCTTTTTTGCACACTCCACATAAAATAGCATGTGTGTCCCATTCCTCTTTCTCCCATACTTGTGCCCGATGATTGACAGATTCCTCATGGCATTCAAAGCAGGGGTAATAGTCGCAGCAACATTTGAACTTGATAGCAATGATATCCAATGGTGAGTGATAATGTTCACACCGTGTTTGGTGATCGACCAGTTTTCCTTTTACTTCTATCATGCGAGGGTTTGAAAATGGCAAAAAAAATGGAAGGATTAAAATTATTTAAAGTGGCGGACAACTTCTTATTGAAATGTTACGGAGCTTGGGAGTCAAAGTCATCGAAATTGACCATGCCCATTAAGTATCTAATGGTTAGGAGGAACTTAACAAGGCATTGAAATGTGAACCGGGATTTTGGTGGATTTGATGGATTTAGAGGATAAGGTTGTATTGGAATTTATTAGGGTAGGCCGTTCGGCTTCGGGTTGAAGAGGAGGGGAACCATACAGGGCATTTAATGCATACAAGGGCCTAAAATTCAGTACTGGCTTGCGAAGGGTTGCCATTAGGATGTCTAAGCTTGGACTAAGCTTGTCTATTTGGTGAGGTGCCTATAAAGTGCCTATATAAGGTGCCCGTAAGGTGCCTATAAAGGGGAACAGGAAATGCAACGTCGATGTTTGAGAGCTGGTTTTTTATGGTGATGGCGGAAAAGTTTAATCGTTGAGGCAAGTATAGTAAAAGCTGCTGTTTTTTACAATGACGAAAAATATTCCTTGTAGATAAATGATTCATTGTACTTAATCATCTTTTTTATATTAGGATTGTACTAAATTACATGACAAAGCCTTCGTAAGGCTGCTCATGAAAGCAAGCTTCTTAAAGTACGTTTTGGCGAATGTTCTTTCGTTTTTGTTACCAGTTACCCTGATGGCACAAGCGGTTACATCGATTCATATCGATGCCACAATCAATCCGGCCGTAGCTTCCTTTATTCACAGCGCGATTGCGAAAGCGGAGAAAGAAAAGTCGCAATGCCTTGTTATACATTTAAACACGCCTGGAGGCCTTCTTAAAGCCACGCGTAGCATTGTAGGAGATATTATTGATTCGCGCGTGCCGGTTGTAGTCTATGTTTCCCCTTCCGGCGCGCAGGCTGGTTCGGCTGGGGTGTTTATAACCATGTCTGCCCATATAGCAGCAATGACGCAAGGTACCAACATTGGAGCTGCGCATCCTGTGGGTATGCAAGGGGGAATGGATACGACGATGAGTGAAAAGGTGACCAATGATGCTGTAGCTTTTATCCAAACCATCGCTGAAAAAAGGGGACGTAATGCCGAGTGGGCAGAAAATGCAGTAAGAAACAGTGTGTCGGTGACGGCCACGGTTGCCTTGCAGCAAAAGATCATTGACCTCGTTGCCAATGATGATGAGGAATTATTGGAGGCGTTGGATGGGCGATCCTGTACGACGACCGTAGGAGTGGTCACCCTTCACACAAGGGGAGCCAAGATGCAAGAGTTTGATATGAGCTTTATTGAAAAGCTACTAAACATCCTCAGTGATCCGAATATTGCTTACATCGTGCTCATGCTTGGCTTTTATGGTTTGATGTTCGAGCTGTATAATCCAGGCGCTATCCTGCCGGGAATTGTAGGGGTGATTTGTTTGGTCCTTGCTCTTTATTCGCTGAATACGTTGCCAATCAACTATGCGGGGTTGGCATTGATCCTATTTGCATTGCTTTTGTTTATACTCGAGTTGAAGATTGCCAGTCACGGCGTATTGGCAATTGGTGGCGTGGTGTCCTTATTGCTCGGATCAATGATGTTGATCAGGAGGGGAGCGGGAGCGATCGGGGAATTATCCTGGACGGTGATTATATCTTCCACACTCGTGACTACATTATTCTTCCTCTTTGTTATCGGGATGGGGTTGAGAGCTCAAAGGTTAAAGCCCGTAACAGGAAGCGAGTCAATGATTGGAGAAACCGGTGAAGCGAGAGATGAATTAAGTCCGGAAGGGATGGTTTTTCTTCACGGAGAATTGTGGCAGGCAGAATCATTGAGTGGTGCTATTCATGTGGGCGATAAGGTTAGGGTGAAAAGCATGAAGGGCTTTAAGTTGTTTGTGGAGAAAGTTGAAATGTTATCAAATTGATTTAATACCAATACCAGTAAATAAAGCTTATGCAACAAGTTCCGGTAGTAACCTTTGTAATTGTTTTCTTCGTTCTCATTGTCTTATTGAATTCCATCAAAATATTGCGAGAATATGAAAGAGGCGTCATCTTTCGATTGGGTCGACTGATTGCGCAAAAAGGACCTGGTCTGATTTTCCTAATTCCGATCATAGATAAAATGGTGCGGGTGAGTTTGCGAACGGTAGTATTGGATGTTCCGCCGCAAGATGTGATCACGCAGGATAACGTTTCCATCAAGGTGAACGCCGTGGTTTACTTCAGGGTTCTTGATCCCCGAAATGCGATTGTGCAAGTAGAGAATTTCCTCGCTGCCACGTCGCAGATCTCGCAAACCACGCTGAGAAGTG
>DATDNL010000578.1:0-3769 GCA_036518315.1 Flavisolibacter sp.
TGTCGTTGTGTTTTTGGAAGATGGGAACAAGCATTCTGGCTTTCTCACTCGCGCCGGTGTATTTGTTTTTAAGGGTTTCGGCGGTGATCGTCTTGTTCTCCCGGATCAATTCTTGGTGAGCTGCGGATAGCTTTTCTTCTAATGCATGTAAGTAGGATTGCAGTTCGCGCAAGTCATCGGACATCCTTTTCTGTGCAATGTGACCGTCTCTCCAATGGGCGGGATTGATTTGGCGTCCGGTGGCCATTTCGGCGCGCTGGCCATCAACGGTGATTCTCAGGTAAATTGACATCGGCTGGTCATCTTCATAATTCCTTGATTTCTTGAGGAAAAAGATGTGGTGCAAGGTCTTAACCATTGTGTGGAGATTTAAGGTGCGTCAGTTATTTGGTCGAATAAGGGTAGTATTTCGAGGAGGGTAATCCAAATTCATTTTGCCTGAAATCCTTACTGGTAGCTGATTCTGTGCAAATTAGGTGCGTCAGCAGGAGGGGTTTTTTGACGCACCTAATGATTGAATTTTATGCAAGTTTTGGCGGTGGACACACCAAACAAAAAGCCTGTAAACATAAGATTTACAGGCTTTTGCGTGTTTTTGTGGATTGCGAAGCGGAGACTGAGGGATTCGAACCCTCGATACCCTTTAGAGGTATACACACTTTCCAGGCGTGCTCCTTCAACCACTCGGACAAGTCTCCTTCCTAAAGGGCTGCAAATTTACAGCTTGCTAGCCTAGCTTAAATAACTTTCTTGCATTTTCTGTCGTTAATTCTCCTACCCTTGCCACAGGCAGATTACAAACAGAAGCAAGTTTTTCGGCAATCAACGGAATATAGGCAGGTTCGTTTCTTTTACCACGGTACGGAACAGGCGCCAGGTAGGGTGCATCCGTCTCAAGGACTACGTTCCCCAGGCCAATCTTTTCAATAACTCTGTCAAGACCCGCATTCTTAAAGGTCACTACTCCTCCTATACCTAACATGAACCCCAGTTCAATGATTTGCCTTGCCTGTTCCTCGTTGCCCGAGAAACAGTGAAACACGCCTTTCACTCCGGGGTATTCTTTCACCACACCAATACATTCGTAGGTTGCATTTCGCGAATGGATCACTATAGGCAGCTCGTATTCCAGGGCCAACTCTATCTGCAGCCTAAAGGCCTCGTATTGCTCCTTTGTAAAAGTTTTATCCCAATAGAAATCCAGTCCTATTTCGCCTACAGCAATGAACCTACGCTGCTTCAGATACTGTCGGATGGTCTCAATTTCACTCTTAAAATCTTGATTCACCGAACAGGGATGTAAACCCATCATAGCGTAGCAATTCTGATACGTAGATTCCACATCAAGCATTACTTGGTGGGTGGAGGAGTCAATGGCAGGTAGAATCGTAATTTCCACATTGGCTTCCGTAGCCTTTTTCATCAGGATCTCCCTGTCGTCATCAAATTCGGGCAGGTAAATATGGGTGTGAGTATCAATGAAGTACATGTTTTCAACCGGTTCCAGGGACAAAGCTGACGAAAATATTTTAAGAAATCATTTAAACTTGCGGCGGCCGGCTCTATCTTATTACGGCTAAGGCAAACAACCACAAATAATTGTTATGATAAAATCGTCCCTACTCCCCCGACTGTTGACAATCGCAGTTATTACCTCACTCGTAATGGTAGCCTGTAAGAAAGAGCAAAGTGCTACCTTATCACCCGCCGAGGAAGAACAAATAGCGAATTATTCAGGGCAGTCAGAAGCTGAAAATGAAGTTGTCTTCAATGATGTATTTGATAATGTTCTGGGTGTGAACACCGAGGTAGGTATCGGCGGCACCGGCATATTTGGTCGGGTAGCGACCAACGGTCGCGAAATGGGTGTCGACTCTCTCCCTTCTTGCACAATCGTTACCATTTCGCTGTTGAATGCACCAGCCCGCTTCCCAATGAAGATTGTTATCGACTTCGGAACCGGCTGTGTAGGCAAGGATGGACACAAACGGTCTGGTAAGATCATTACGGAGTACTCCGGTCGTTTGATAGAGCCTGGCAATTCAGCCACCACTCGCTTTGAAAACTATCACTTTGACAGCATTGCTGTTCAAGGCACACACAAGATCACTAATACAACGGCCGCAGGTAGCAACCAGCGCCAGTTCACTATAGATATTACTGATGGCAAGATCACCAAACCAAACGGTGATTACTCCGTACGGTCAAGCCATAGGGTGATTACCCAAGTGGAAGGCAATGGTACTCCGCAATTACCCCAGGACGACATTTTCAAAATAACAGGCAGTGAACATGGAAAGATTCAACGCGGCAACTTATTATTTACCTGGCAATCAGAAATTATCGAGCCCCTGGTGAAGAAATTTATCTGCCATTGGATCTCCCAGGGAACCATCAGGCTAAAAAGAGAAACCTTGCCGGACAACTCACAATGGGTAGCCACACTGAATTATGGACAAGGCGTTTGCGATTATTATGCAACGCTTACCGTTAACGGGCAGAGCCATGACATTCAATTACCACACTAGGCCCTCATGTAGAAATTAATTTGAATTTTATATTCGGAAAAAGTTTTTACCTTTAAACCAGTTTTCATAGGGTACGGATTAAAAACGGGCCAGGGTGTCTACCCAGGCCCTAATTTTTTTAATAGATCTATAAGTCGATCTTCCCCAGGCTGAAACCCGCTTCCTTTAAGTACTTTAATGTCCCCGGCAGTGCATATTTCAAATTAGGATAGGCCTTCTCGCTGTCGTGAAATACAATGATCGATCCGGCAACAACATTATCAATAACATTTGCCAAACACTGTTCGGGAGTTACAGAAGAATCGAAATCAGCACTCAACACATCCCACATTATAATTTTGCTCTGACTTGTTTGCATGCAGCCCGAAAGCTTCTTTGCCTGCGACTGTCTTATTCGCCCATACGGCGGTCTAAACAGATTCGTCCTTATCAATTCAGCCGCTTTGCTAACATCGTCGAGATATTTTTGCTCTTCTGTGTTCCATCCATTCAAGTGATGAAAAGTGTGATTGCCCACTGCATGTCCCCCTTCTAACACCTGCTCATACACATCAGGGTACCGTTGCACATTGTTACCAACGCAAAAGAAACTGGCTTGTGCATCGTACTCTTTCAATTGATCTAAAACCCATGGGGTAATGGAGGGATGGGGACCATCATCAAAAGTTATATAAACAGCATTATCGTCTGCAGGTAAACTCCACACGTAAGAAGGAAAAATTGCTTTAACCAGCCACGGAGTTTTGATGAAATACTTATGCATGCGAGGTAAAGTTAATGCAAGAGACAGGAGCGAAGGAAGTGTTGCCTCCTGCATCAGAAAAGCAGGCTGCATAATATCAATTATTTTTGCGCCACTATGTTGAATAAAGTACGAGTACGTTTTGCTCCAAGCCCTACCGGTGGTTTGCACCTGGGTGGTGTTCGCACCGTCTTATATAATTATCTATTTGCAAAGAAACACGGTGGTGAATTTGTCCTGCGCATTGAAGATACTGACCAAAGCAGGTACGTTCCCGGTGCCGAAGAATACATCTTTGAAACCTTGAAATGGTGTGGCCTCGAACCGGATGAAAGCGTCCATCACAATGGTGAATACGGTCCATACAGGCAAAGTGAAAGAAAGCATTTATACAGGCAATATGCGGAGGAACTGGTAAGTAAAGGCTATGCTTATTATGCATTCGATACTCCTGAAGAATTGGATCAAATGCGTATGCGCCTGCGCAGCGAAACCAATC
>DATDNL010000579.1:0-4083 GCA_036518315.1 Flavisolibacter sp.
ATAAACTGCTCCAGTATCTCTTCCGGCATAAAGCAGTAATACCCGTTTTCCAGGTTAATGTAGTCAGGCTTAAGGCGATAACCGCTTCTTATCGCTTCCCAGAAATCTTCGTTTGAAGCAAGCGTTTCTGGCTGCACGTCCTGATACCTTTTTATCCATTTATCTATATGCCTAAACGCAGGCGTCATACCCAATAAAGAAAAGCTTTTGATGAATGTTCGCTTGTTCATAACTAATAAAATTGGATAGGTACTCAATGGCAACAGGTTGACGGATTTATTGACGTTTAGACTAGGGTACCGTTATTGATCTGCTTTATTTTTATTGTAATAAAGGCACGGAGCTGTTCACTTTTGCAAGCGACGCGTTAGACAACTACCACATCGATATCCAGCAACCAGGCCAATTTTGTGATTTTTTCGGCGATATGTCCTACACCAATTGCACAATGATGAGCAGGTCCTTGTCGTGACCAGCTGTTAATAAAATCCCTGACATTCTTTTTAAACATGTAACGGCTATTGGTATTTCCAATGTTTAAGATTGGCCCCGGCACGCATTCACCTTCGGCAACAAGTAAAAAAACGCAATCTCTTCCTTCCACTACAGATAACAAAGTAACTGGCCCATGTTTCACCGTCATCTGGATCGACAACCCTTTCCCTGGCTTTCCGTGGTAAATTGGCAATGGAACCAATTGTACACGGCCTTCGGCAATCAGGTGGTGCGCCGGTCCATCATGACCAAGGTAAACGACGTCGTCTGGAAAATCTATTAGATAGAATTCAGAAAAAGAACCTCCGGCCCCAAACTCTGACATGATCTTCATGGCGTGAGCATTCTTTACTTCACATTCGCCGGCAACAGGAATATTCTTTCCCGTGAGTAACGTGTTACCGGCAATCAGAGAAGTGGTGATCTCCTGATATTCGCTGTCTGTTTCTCCTTCATAATAGTATGCAAGTGAGCTTAACTCGTGCGTTGTCGCCAGTTTGTCGAGTGCCACGGAAGTACGTGCGGCACGAACTAGTTGTTCCGTTTCGCACTCCGCAGAGACATCGAAGGCTGTACAGAACTCGTCGATTTTGGAACTAACCTGATCTGGAGTTACTGCATCCCAATTCTTTTTTAATTCGCACATTTCTAAAATCTCGAAATGAGTACCAAAAATGCCACTCAACATGGTTAGATCTGTATACACATCGAGCATTCCTCCATAGTAATGTCCGAGAATGCCCATCCTATTATGAGCCATAGCTTTGGCGACTCTCGTAGCATCCGCCCAGTCTTCGATTTCCTTCCACACGTTGTCATCATCAAGAAAACCCGTAACAATTTCGTAAGCAATTCCGCAACGGTTAAGCACCGCGGAAATCTCCGGCAAAGAACAAGCTTGGCAATGTTCTAACCATACGCCTGTCATTTCTCCGCGGTCTTTGAGCGCATTCAGATATTCATAATCGAGCCTTGACACGGGCTGAAGATTCAAAAGAACAATTGGCGCTTTTACATGGCGCGCTACAGGTAACACAGTTGAAGAAAGCGCATAAGTTGCAATGTAAACAAATACGATGTCTACGTTTTCTCTTCTAAACATTTCTGCAACTTCAACCGCTTTTTTTGGAGTGTCTACCAAACCAGCGTTTGCGACTTCAATATTATAACTCTCTATTTTTTTTGAAATCTGTTGCTGATACTGGTTAAGATTAGATAGTAACCTTGGGAATTGTGACCAGTAAGTATCTAAGCCGATTCCGAACAATCCCGCTTTAGCTTTTTTCATTAGTTTTATTTATAGGTATATTTTGGCCATAACCTAAAAATATTTCGTCCGACTTTTAATCGACTAAACGGACCTACCGAATTGCCAGGGCCATTTCTGTCTTCGCCATTGTAATCTTTGTTAAATAGGATCGTTTTTCCTTCGCTGTCTTCAAACGGAACCTGCGGAATGATTGCCTCTCCTAAATCTGTGCTCGACACGATCCTCCCATCCATATGTGCAATATCATTGGCCGTCGTCAACATCAGGTATACCGAATCGCCATTTTGGTCAACATGGAGTTCTGCTTCCGGCGACCTGTCTTCCATCTCATTATGGCCATACTTATAACAAATAGCTCCATTCAGGTACAGGTTATTTTCAGCGATGACGGGCAGTTTGACCTCAGACATTTCGCTGACAAAATAAGTAGAAGAACCGATTGTACTTGGGTAGTCATCATAGATTTGCAGACCATAGCCCATGGTTCCCATTTTTCTTTTAGGACGGTTTGCATTTTCAAAAATATCATAGGCCGGTGGAGGCGTTTTGATAAAAATGTTATTCAGATAGCGATCGTCACCTCCTTGTGTGGTCATGATCCCGGCCACCTTCGTCGAATGGGGGAAATGATAGGGTGTGTACCGGACGTTTTCGACTTCTTTACAAATCTGGCCTGCGAACAGGTTATTGACAAAAGCACTACCGGTTGAGAGATTCCAAACATTCAAAGGAGAAAGGAAACAATTATTGTCAATCACCTGGGGGCCGTGATTTACTTCGATGTGAAGATCCATCCAACTGTTATCATACAAAAGATTGCCGGATATTCTGATGCCCTGGGCTTCCCAGTCGATCCATATGCCCTTAAATGAATTGTGAATACGATTATTCTCTATCAATACGTCTATGGCCGCATGAAGTTTTATTCCTCCCATTTCAAATCCGCCCCACTGTCGTTTCGTATAAATGTTGAAAATGTCATTGCCATAAATCCGGGAAAATATGGCACCAAGGTTTCCACCGATGCCATTCTTCTCACAGTTGAAGATCATATTGTTTCTGACAATATGCGAACCTACTGTCTCCTTTGACCAACCAAATCCTAA
The DNA here is from genome assembly GCA_036518315.1 of Flavisolibacter sp. Classification (GTDB taxonomy): domain Bacteria; phylum Bacteroidota; class Bacteroidia; order Chitinophagales; family Chitinophagaceae; genus Flavisolibacter. The sequence continues at coordinate 2,872 of DATDNL010000579.1, forward strand.
TGCATCAAATACGGTTTCCAGTTGTGTGATATGACCGCTTTTAATCTTATAGACCGATGAATAATTGTGGCCCGTCATCCTATCCGCTCCCAGGCTCACGCCGCAGCATTTTGACTCACTGATAACATTATTTTCAATGATCCATCCTTTGCTCCAGTGCGGTCCTATCAGGCCAACCTGTTCGTCGGTTGGTGGCCCCCACGAAGTAGCGGCCTGCGTCAATATAAATCCCCTGACTGTGATGTAATTGATACCGGTCTTTTTAGGATAGAAAACAGCCGGTCTCACATTGATCTCCACCGACTCCTTATTCGGATCGGCATTATGAAAATTAGCCCATATTGTGGTCGATTTGCTATCGCTTTTGGTGTACCACTGGTAGGTGGATCCTTGCTGGTCCAACGCACCTTTCAGCGCGACCGGATTAAAAACCTTGGCGAGTGAATCGATCTCGTAAAATGCCTTCCCGTTTAGATACACCTCCCCGGTATGATGAGTGCGGCCAAAGTCAAGAAACCAATCGCCGTTGATGGTCTCCCGGTAGGGATTGTAATCATCAAACATTGCATTGGCAAGGACCACCCTCCACACACCGCCGGATACTTTCTGCCATCCTTTTATCACCTCCGCCCCTGAAATAATTACTTTCTCCCCGTCGGCCGCTCTATACAAGATCCTGTTTAAATTACTGGTCCCGCCGAAAAGAGGATCGACCCATTCCCTGTAAGTACCCGTGTGCACAGTTATAGTATCTCCCGCCCTCGCTAACCGGTTTGCGGCCTCAATCATTCTAAACGGTTTTTTGGGCGTACCGTCGCCGTCATCACTGCCGCCACTTGAAACATGATACTCCCTGCAGGCACCATGAAAAGTCGACAACAGGAAAATGGCAAAAAATGCAATGACAAGTTTAGCGTCTTTCATCTCGAGTTAATTTACTGTGACTTCACGGTTTACCGTTTCCTCGTCTTTGAGGAGCAGGCACATATCCCTTATCTACTATATCGATAAAACCCAGCAACGCACCCCAGTGATAAAATGGATCACTCATTCCCGAATCATTCCCAACGCCAGATGTTGCGTTATAATTTTCATAGACGTGGCGCTCAGTGTTCCAGGTTTTCAACAAAAGGTTTTTTGATTTTTCCACCATATCTTTTTGCGCTTTCGGAAATTGATAATTTCTCAGACCCAGGTATACCAGGAAGTTCA
>DATDNL010000580.1:0-6757 GCA_036518315.1 Flavisolibacter sp.
GGTCTTTCCTTTTCTTCTTGATCACCTGTACACGGTGGACCATCTTGCGGAACTTGCCCTTGAAAAAGAGCTTAACCGTTCCCCCAAAGGTCCTTTTGAAACCTTTGTTCCTAAAGCTCCATGCAATGTCGATATCGTAGGTAGGAACAAATGAAAAGTTTCTATGCTGCAGTTGAAGACCGGGATCCTTCTCTTTAAGTAGTTTTTTAAAATCCTCCAGCCAGAAATTAACCAGTGGCAGATGGAGAAAGCCTTCCGCGAAAGCCACAGAGTTTTCATGAGAGTATCTGCCGTAACTATCTTTTTTGTGTGGAAGATATTCTTCGTAACGCGTGATAAGATAAAAAATAGCTGCGAAAAGATCGAAACCCAGGTCGCCTTCGGCCTTGAAGAAAGCCTTATATCCATGTTTTTCAAAGCATTCAACTTTTACATGTCGAATAGAGGATTCAAACAGTAAAGCGTGTGAGTGTATGAATATCTCGGCAGGGTCGATGCGGTGATAACCATAGTTGATCTTGCAACTGTCTGTTGCTTTCACGAACCTTTCCTCATCACTGGTCAATTTGAAGGAAACACCATAGTACTCAGAAAGAAAATCGTTTATGTAGCGAAGCCTTGGCGTAATGCTGTGACTAAAGATCAACACGGAACTCATCATCCTTTATTTCTGTCTTTCCATAATTGATGAAACGTTTTCTTAGGGAAATGCAGATCACTGCGGCGATTTCTCCAGTCTTTCATTAGAGTATTGATCAGCCAACTTTTCATGGAGCCTGTTCCCATGTTCATGAAACTGCGGTGCAACATAGCCCTCTTCCACACCTTCCAGGCCATCTTTTCCGCGAACAGGGCGTCGCCTTCTTCGACTGATTCGTGCCTGTTTTCAAGGAGTAACTCATGAAGGTTGATCTTCACCGCACATACTTCAGTGCAATTACCGCAAAGGGATGAAGCATAACTTAAGTGCTTCCACTCTCCCATCTCTCTTAGTTGGGGCGTAATAACGGAACCGATAGGACCACTATAGGCAGTCTCATAGGAGTGTCCACCGATATTTTTATAAACAGGACAGGCATTCAGACAGGCACCGCAGCGAATGCAGTAGAGAGACTCTCTCAGTTTTTCATTGGCGATGATGTTACTGCGGCCATTGTCCAACAATATCACATACATATCTTCCGGTCCATCATTTTCATTCACCTGTCTTGGACCGGTGATTATGGAACTGTAAACCGTTATCTTTTGGCCGGTACCATAGGTTGCGAGTAAAGGCCAGAACAGGGCAAGGTCATTTACAGAGGGAAGCACCTTCTCAATGCCTGTGACGACAATATGTGTTTTTGGCCAGGCGCAGCTCAGGCGCCCATTACCCTCATTTTCAGTGACGGCAACACCACCGATATCAGCGAGTATGAAATTGGCCCCGGTGATGCCAATTTCCGCCTGCATGTATTTCTCCCGAAGCTTTTCTCTCGCCACCAGCGTAAGTTGGTTGGCTGTAAGAGTCGGAGAGGTACCTAACTTGTCAGCAAACAGCTTAGCCACATCCTCCTTGCTTTTGTGCATGGCAGGAGTCACGATGTGGTAGGGCGGTTCTTCATCCAGTTGCTGAATATATTCTCCAAGGTCTGTTTCTACGCTTTCGATACCGTGCTTTTCGAGGAATTTGTTCAGGTGGATTTCCTCTGTGACCATGCTTTTGCTTTTAACTATGGTCTTACAATTCTTCTCCTCGCAAATCTTAAGAATCTCCTGCAATGCCTGTTCAGCATTTTCCGCCCAAATCACCTTGGCTCCCCGCTTAGTGATATTGGCTTCAAAGGTTTCCAGCTGCTTATCGAGCGTTTCTATTGCCCTCCACTTCGCATTCTTTGCACGTTCCCGCGCCAGGTGAACATCGGTGAACTGCTGTTTTCCAACTGGGACAACAGCATTGTACTTTGATATATTGAAGTTGATCTTATTACGGTGTTCCCTGTCTGAAGCCTTTACTTCGGCTTTAGCCATGAAGGAGGATGAGTGTTCGGACATTATTTCCTTGATTTTTCTTCTTCGAAATGTTCTACAGCTATTTGATGAAGCGTATTATAAAATTCTGTCCCAAACTTACGAACGATTGCATCTTTCAAAAACTGATATACTGGCAATTTCAGTTTTTTTCCCAAAGCACAGGCAGGTTTACAGAGAACATCGCGAGGTTCGTAGTTTACGTTCGTGTATTCTTTGCGTTTTGAGATCTTTATGGGATATAGATGGCAGCTAATCGGTTTCTTCCATCCCAATTTGCCATCATTATAGGCTTGCTCAATACCGCACTTGATAATTCCGTGTTCATCCCGAAGCCCGTAAGCACATATCTTGCCTCCAACTGTGGGTGTTACCCAGCCAAACTCCCTGTCGAATAAGTACTTTCCCTGCTTTTCTATTTCGGCGAGGCCCTCCCTGGTTAAATAGGGTTTAATCACATCGAAGTTCTGGTCAAGGACCTTTTTCTCTTCCTTTTCAAGTGGGGCTCCTGCGTCACCGTCTTCACAGCAACCTCCTTTGCATTTATGGAGGTCGCAAACAAATTTCGCTTCAATCACGTCGTCACTGATCAACACATTATCGATTGCAATCATCGGGCAAAGGTATATAAGAGGTAAGGGACAAAGGTTTTGATTTTGTGAATACTATCGCCATTTCAGCGTATTGATCAAACGCCACAGGTCCTGTTTGAGAAAATCATTGACGGGCTGCAGAGAATCTGAGTTTGGTGTGGCGGCGAAATATAAGGCACCGCGCAGAAAATGGCGGGTAGAATCTGTTATAAAAAACTGGTTGCCTGTCGCCGCATTTCCCTTGAGGGTAAAATAGACACCAGAGGAACCATTTGGTGTCGTAAACTCCTGCGGCTGAATCGCTGATGCTTTGTAGGTATGTTGTTTATAGGACATGGTGAATGCATCATTTACGAGGGAGTCAAACTTATTGGGTCCAATTTCTTTGTAGGACAGGTAAATTCTTGCACTAAAGGAGGGGAAATCAATGTTGATCCAATATGGATTCTCCGGATGCTGATCAAAAAACAAGGAATCTTTGATAATGGTACCATACACGGGATAATCGAAAGTGTAGGGATAACCCGGCTGGTCAAAGGCCCTATATGCTTTCTTCGGCAGCGGTATCTTGAAATAACCCCGTGGCCTTGGAGTGTATTCGCTATTGCAGGAGACAATAAGGATTGAAAATATAAATAAGAGGAAGGTCCTACGATTCATGCTCTCTGTAATTGATGGAGATCTTTACTGTTTTAATGCGGTTCTTTTCGATTTCGAGAACGATAAAGTCAAAATCACCTGTGTTAACCACCTCATTGACAGAAGGAAACTCGCCGGCAAGTTCGAGAACTAATCCACCGAGAGAATCACTTTCTCCTTTCACTGCATCAAACGTATCGATGGGCAGCCTCATTGCCCGGCAGACATCATACAGCATAGTTTTAGCATCCGCTATATAGGTCTTATCGTCAATTTTACGAACCGCGCTTTCTTCTTCATCGAACTCGTCTTTGATGTCGCCAATGATCTCTTCAAGGATGTCCTCCATGGTCACGATACCGCCTGCCCCTCCAAATTCGTCAACGACAACAGCAAAGTGAATACGTTTGGCCTGGAATTCTTTAAGCAGATCACTTATTAATTTGGATTCAGGAACAAATAAGGTGGGCCTTACCAGGGAATGCCACTCAAAATCGGCGTTATCGATATGTTGAAGAAGATCCTTGGTGTTGAGGACGCCTACTGTATCGTCGAGGCTTCCTTTACACACAGGAAGACGTGAATAGTGTAATTCTTCGACACTCTTTATCAGATCCGTAAAAGAAGTATCATACTCAATCCAGTTTACGTCCATCCTAAACTTCATGATCTGCTTCACGGAGATATTGCTGAACTTGACGATTCCTTTAAGGATGTTCTTTTCTTCGACAGAAGTTGCCTCATTATTCACCTCGATGGCGTCATCCAATTCTCTCATACTGGTTGCCTCAGATTCATTTGCACCACTGGTTTCGCTGATCTGGTCGGCAATGGCAACCATGCGAAGACTGATTCTTCTTAATAGTAAATGTAAAGCTTCGACAACAGAAGAAACACTATAGGCAAACCGCAAGGTGTTTTGTGCAGCCCAAACTTTGGGAAGCATCCGGCCTATGAAAACAAGAATGAAAGCTATGGCAATGATCTTGATGAGCATGTCAACATCCAGCGGAATGAAAATGTTTACAATACCAAAATGCAATACCGAGGATAAGAGGAAATTGGCCAAAATGATAATGCTGATATTAAATACACCTCCCGCAATTAATAGCGAAGTATAAACTGCTTTTCTTTCTTCGAGTAAACTGGTGATCCTTCTTGCTGCGGCGTGCTGTTTTGTCTTCAACACGTTCAAGTCCCTGTTCTGGAGTGAAAACAGAGCCACTTCAGCACCGGAAGTAATGAAGCTTAGGAACAACAGGATAAACAGGAAGACAACTAAAAAGACGGTGCTTTGCGGGTTAACTGCAAGTAAGATGTGGGCCTGTGTGAATAATAAACGTGTGACCGATGGATCCATTCAAAGGTTTTGGTGACCGAAGCTAACGAAAAGGCAGGTCATAGGGCCTGCCAGCTTGTTGTAAAAATAGTCGTTATGTCTTAAAATTCCATATCGGTACTGGTATCTCCGAGTGAGGTATCCGGGTTGTTGCCAAAATCTTCCATTCCCGGCTCGGGGTGTGTGCCTGAACTATGTGTTCCATCGGTGCGTTTGTCAAGCATAATGAGGTTGTCGCCCACTACTTCCGTCGCGAATTTGCGATTCCCTTCCTTGTCTTCCCAACTTCTTGTTCTCAAACGTCCTTCTATGTAAACGAGGCTGCCTTTGTGTAAATATTTCTGGGCTAATTCTGCGAGTCCCCGCCAAAGCACTACCGTGTGCCACTCTGTCTGCGAAATTAGTTTTCCCGATCGATCCTTAAAAGTCTCTGTAGTTGCAAGTGGAAATTTAGCTACGCCAATGTTTCCTTCAAGGAACTGGACATCCGGATCTTTACCCAAATTGCCAATGAGCATTACCCTGTTTACTCCTCTCATGCGAATCTGATTTATCGTGTTTAAAAATCGTCTACAAAATCCTCTTATAAATTTAAATAGATTAATCAAATTTTCTGCCAGCAAGTTGAGCTGAACTCATCTGAGGAGAGTGGTAACGAACTCTAGCAAGGTTTTAGGAAAGGGATAGTTCGGTAGATCTTTCAAATTAATCCATAAATACCCTTCAACGGCCCTCCTTTCATGAACGGTTATCTCCTGGATCGAAAAGCTGATTAGCTGGTGAGACAGTTTCTGCTGGGTGGTATGAAAGCCTCCAATGCCCGATGAAGAAAATTGGTATTGGCTATAAAATAGATCAAGAAGTTGCCTTTGGCTAAAGTGTTTGTCGGTCTCAATCAATACGAATTCAAACAGTTGTTGCCAAATGTCTTTCGTAATACGTTGCCGGATCAGAACGTGATCTCTATATCTTATGACGAAATAGTTCAGCCATCTTTCTTTGACTTTTATTGTTTTCTCTTTGATGGGAAACAGATCTTGCTTTCCTGACAGGAAGGCTTTGCATTGATTCCGGAAGAAACAAGTTTTGCATTCGGGCACTGGTTTACAGACGACTGCCCCAAAATCCATAATGGCCTGGTTATATTCCCCTGCTCTTTTCTTCGGGAGGATTGACTGTGCGAGTTCGGAGAACTGCAACTTCCCTTCCGTTGAGTCGATCGGGGTTTGGATTGCGTAGATCCTGGATAATACTCTAAACACATTGCCGTCCAGCACGGCGTAAGGCAAATTATAGGCAAAGGACGCAATAGCAGAGGCTGTATAATTGCCGACTCCTTTTAACTTTAGAATGTCTTCAAAGGTTGTTGGAAACAAGCCTCCAAGCTCGCTGGAAATGAACTTAGCGCTGGCGACCAGGTTTCGACAACGGGAATAATATCCAAGGCCCTCCCAGAACTTAAAAACTCTTTCTTCCGGAGCGTTTGCAAGAGCGTGGACGTCCGGAAAGGCCTTGATAAAGTTTTCATAATATTTGAGCCCTTGCTCTACGCGGGTTTGTTGCAAAATGATTTCGCTGAGCCAGATACGGTAGGGATCCTTTTCACCCTTCCACGGCATCTGCCTATCATTCTTTTTCTTGTTCCAGGTCAATAGCTTTTGGACAAAGGCCTTACCTAATTGCACACCATGCTCTTTCTGGCCCGCGGAAACATTAGTTTTTTTTGCGGTCATTCAGGGCACCATTTGTTCAAAAAAATATTTCCTATGATGTTGACTATCATTGTATTTTGCACTATATTGTTTCTCAAACATAAAACTTCGCTATGAGAAAGGCAGATTTAGTTAACCAGATTTCCGAAAAAACTGGTATCCCCAAAGTAGATGTCTTGGTGACTCTTGAACAAATGTTCAAAGAAATCAAAGACTCACTTTCGAAGGGAGAGAACATTTATATTAGAGGCTTCGGTTCTTTTATAACAAAGAAAAGAGCAGCTAAGATTGGCAGAAACATTAAGAAGAATGTTGCAGTTCATATTCCTGAGCATCACATTCCAGCATTCAAGCCAGCTAAAGAGTTTGTTGCAGAAGTAAAAAAGATCACGTTGGTTCAGTAATTTTGCCTCCTTCATTTAGAAGGATGTATGAACAGGAACCAGTGGATCATTTTTGGTATT
>DATDNL010000581.1:0-10509 GCA_036518315.1 Flavisolibacter sp.
GCAACTTGTGCCGCGCGGGTTCGTTGGGAAAGCGCAGTTCAAGGTTGTTCAATATGCCGCCTTCATTCACTTTGACATCTTTCTTATTGAACACTTTCGAAATGCGCTTTACCTGGTCATCGGTCACCGGCTTATCCACAACAACGATGGCATTATTAATATCACCACCTTTAATAAGGTTGTGATCGATCAGGTATTCCAGCTCGTGAAAGAACGAAAAGGTTCTACACGGCGCGATTTCTTCATTAAAATCAGATATCCTTCTCAAAGCCGCGTGCTGCGTTCCTAAAACGGGAGAATTGAAGTCAATAAGCGTATTGATCCGGAAGTCCTGGTAAGGCAGGGCTACCATCTCTACTTTCTTCTGGTCGTCCGAAAAAGTGATATTGTGTTGCAGCGCGTAATAGATTTTCTGCGCATCCTGTTGCCTGGTGCCGGCATTCTGAATGGCTTCAATAAAAGGCTCAGAACTGCCATCAAGAATGGGAACCTCGGGGCCGTTTATTTCGATCAGGACATTGTCAACCTGGTTGCCAAAAAGAGCCGCTAAAAGATGCTCAATAGTGCCCACCCTGGCTCCATTTGCCTCGATTGTGGTGCTCCTCGTGGTTTCCGAAACATTGTCTACATCCGCCTTTACAGAGGGTTGGCCAGGCAGGTCGACCCGTTTAAAAACCACGCCAGTATTTGGGTCGGCCGGCTTTAATTTCATTTCCACCGTCTGACCTGTATGAATTCCTACTCCACTTATGCTAATTTCTGACGCAAGGGTATGCTGAAAGTCATAGCCGTTATTACTAAACTGCATTCGGCGAAAGTAGTAAATATGACGAAAGTCTGAAGTTGGAAACTTAGGCCATAGGATCTTTGCATCTTAAATTTGCACTGCAATGCAGTCACCACAGGCTCATAAAAATTTTGTTAACCAGCCAGAGATCGAAGCCGAGCTTCTTTTTGAGGCTTCCAGCCAGATTCCGGGCTCTATACATTATTCAATAAAACGATATGCGCGCCCGAAGAGTTGGATTGCAGATGACGTTGGCGTTATCAATTATAATTATCAGTCATCTGACGCCGAAAAACGCTCTTTAGAGTTAAGGTTCTGCAGCATAGGAAACATGTACTGCCGCAGGGACCAAAAGGAATGCGACCAGTGCAGGGCTAATGCCTCCTTCAATTGTTCCGAAAAAGAGGAAAGTGTTGACTTCCTGAGATTTGTCTTTAGCGCTTCGCTGCTGGAACAATTTACCGGCTTGCGCAGTTCTACCAATACGTTGAGCGAAGGCGTACTCGCTTTTCGCCACCAGGACTCTTTTTCGAAGACCTTCCCTATCTGTAATCGCACGAGGATGGCTATAGAGGGATTGCTAAATCACAATTATACGGGCAACCTTGCCAACATCTTTGTGAACGCACAAACGCAGATGCTGTTGCTGTATAGTTTGGATTGCCTGGAAGAAAAAGAGATTGATACCACCTCTGCCAAGTTCCTTGCGAACGAAGCAGACCGGCAAAAGATTATCAAGGCTAGAGAAGTTTTGTTACAACATATCGGTGAGCCGATTACAATTAAAGCGTTAAGCCGCAAGGTCGCCATGAATGAATGCTACCTGAAGAAAGGCTTTAAGGAGATGTTCGGCACAACCATCTTCGAGTTCTACCAAAGCCAGCGGATGGAACACGCGAAATACCTTTTGTATGAAAAGGGCTTGAACGTGACTGAAGTATCGCTCCTACTCGGTTACTCTTCCATCTCCCACTTTTCCACGGCGTTCAAGAAACATACCGGGTTGAAGCCTTGTGAGCTCTTGAGGTAGATTGGTCTCCTAACGTATAACTTTGAACTTTCATTTTGAACTTCTTCCATGTTGAGTCTTGTTGCGGGTACTTTTTTCCTGGCCTTAATTCATGCTTTAATTCCTAATCACTGGTTGCCACTGGTTGCTGTTGCCAGGGCCGAAAACTGGAAGGTCAAGGACCTTACTACCGTGACATTTATCTCTGCAACAGCTCACGTACTCGGCACTGTTGCCCTGGGACTTGTTTTAGGAGTTATTGGAAAGGAGTTGGCGGAACGATATGGTGAAGCAATCAACATTGGTGCATCTATTTTGCTGATCATCTTCGGACTGGTCTATTACACAGTGAATCTACCTCACCATCATCACAGCCAGCAGAAAGATGTCGCACAATACCAAAGAAGCAAGCGCAAGTGGGTCCTCATCTTCGTGGTCATGATGTTCCTTTCGCCCTGCCTGGAGGTGGAAAGCCTTTTTCTGTCGGCCGGTGCATTTGGAATGGCAACAGTGACAATATTATCGGTTGTCTACGCCATTGTCAGTATATCCGGGATCTTACTCCTGGTGAACCTTGGCAATAAAGGAGTCAATCTCTTGCCGGCGCAATTCATTGAACACAACGAGAAGAGAATCAGCGGTGCAGTGCTGATCGCCGTAGGAATAATCTCTTTCTTCCTTCACTAATTCGCCGGAATTGTGTGGCCGGTTAGTACTAGCCCTGGCGATTTATGGTGACCATACTTTCTTTAGCCGCCTTTATCGTCCTGTCCAAATCTTCCTGCGTTAAAGCATTCGACAGGAACCAGGTTTCATATGCCGATGGTGGCAAATAAACACCCCTATCCAACATGGCGTGAAAGAACCTATTGAACAATCCGTTGTTTGCCGAAGCAGCCGCTGCAAAACTATCAACAGGATGGTCGCTAAAGTGAACCGAGATCATGGAACCCAGGTGATTGATCACAAAAGGTGTATTTGCCTCTTGCAAGACCTTCTCCAGTCCTTGCTTTAAATAATTTCCTTTCTCTTCCAGTTGTTTGTAGATAGATGGATTGCTTTTCAATTCCTTCAACAAAGTATAACCTGCAATCATCGCCAATGGGTTACCACTTAAGGTACCTGCCTGGTACACATTCCCTAGAGGTGCAATGTGCTTCATGATCTCCAGTTTACCACCAAAGGCGCCGACAGGCATTCCTGCCCCGATCACTTTTCCATAGGTCACCAGGTCGGCATCAATCCTCAACCTTTCCTGCGCCCCTCCCTGTGCTAAACGAAAGCCCGTCATTACCTCATCGAAAATGAAAATGATGCCCTCTTCCGTACACAATTTTCTAAGGCCTTCCAAAAACCCCGGCTTTGGAAGTATGCATCCCATGTTACCGGCTACCGGCTCTATAATAATGGCAGCCACTTCATTCTTATTCTCTTCAACCAACTGCCTCACCGCATCCAGGTCGTTGTAAGCGGCAACCAATGTGTCTGTCGATACCCCTGGAGTGACACCGGGTACGGTTTGTATATTGAACGTTGCCACACCACTTCCTGCTTTTACGAGGAAAGAGTCGGCATGCCCATGATAGCAACCTTCAAACTTGATGATCTTATTCCTGCCGGTATATCCCCTCGCCAGGCGGATTGCACTCATACAGGCTTCTGTGCCACTGCTCACCATTCTTACGAGGTCGACATTAGGCACCATGGCTTTTATCAGTTCAGCCATATCAATTTCCAGCTCCGTGGGTGCACCAAAAGAAGTAGAATCCAATGCCTTCTCCTGTAGCGCCTTCACTACCGGCTCATACGCGTGGCCCAGGATCATGGGCCCCCAGGAATTGATGTAGTCGATATATTCATTACCGTCCACATCATACAAATAAGCACCTTTCGCCCTTTGCAGGAAAATGGGTGTGCCACCGACACTCTTAAAAGCCCTCACCGGGGAATTCACTCCACCGGGAATACTGTTTTGTGCTCTTCTAAACAACTGCTCACTCTTCGATATGTTCATAATCTCGTTTAAATGGTAATTACTAACCTGGAACGTTGCGGGTATCGCCGTCCTATGAATCAAAAAATCCCTTAATGCCCTGCCAAATACTCATTCAAGTAAATCAACTCAATCAACCAAGCAACTTATCAACTTATCACAGGTCTTCTTCCCTTTCCAACATTAAGATGGCACTCTGTGGTACAATGAAGTATTTCTCGTTCTGGTACATGATCTCCGTAGCGCCACCCAGTAGAAAGATCGCAAGGTCTCCTTCTTTCGCCTGGAGGGGAAGATAACGAACCTGCTCCTCCTGGTTCTTCCAGGGTTCATCCTCGGGCGGCATCGGGATAGCATAGCCGGGCCCGATTTTTATAATATAACCTTGTTGAACCTTTTCTTTCTCCTGCACGCCGGGAGGAAGATAAAGTCCCGTTTGGGTACGCTCATTTGGTTTGCTCGGGCGGATCAAAACCCTGTCGCCTATGATGATGAGCTTTTTGAGCTTATTGTCATTCGTGATATGCATGCGGCAAAATTAGTTCATACTGGAAAGTGGCGAATTGAAACTGTCCAATCGACCGTTTCTTCCTCCACTTTTAACATTGAAGTTTTCACTTCAAATCGCTTTTGCCCTGGAAGGGTATTTGATGTAACCGTAGGGGATAAACGGAAAAGGTAGTTGGTTGAAATACTTTAATTTTATTGAATTAAAACCCATTAGTCATGGCAGAAAAAGATAAGAAAGCTAAAATTTTATTATGCGAGGATGATCCAAACCTGGGAAGTGTACTGAAGAATTACCTTGAATTGAACGACTACGACGTTACCCTTGAGCGCGATGGCCGCCTTGGCCTGGCCGCTTTTCAAAGAGAACAATTTGACCTCTGCCTGCTCGACGTAATGATGCCCAATATGGACGGATTTACACTGGCAGAAGAGATTCGCGATATTAACCCCGATGTGCCCTTGTTCTTCTTAAGTGCCAAAACCATGAAGGAAGATATCATACAGGGCTATAAACTCGGCGCCGATGACTACATCACCAAGCCATTTGATAGCGAAGTATTGTTGCACAAGATCAAAGCGATCCTGAAGCGCAATGAAGAGCTGAATCGCGAGGCGGAGAACCGCGAGTTCGATCTGGCTTCGTATCACTTCAACCCAAAGCTTCGCCAGTTGTCTCACGATGGCAAAACACAAACGCTCTCTCCAAAAGAGAACGAGCTGTTGAAGATGCTCGCCGAGCACATGAATGACCTTCTTCCTCGTGAGCAGGCCCTGAAGCGTATTTGGGGTAGTGACACCTATTTCAACGGCAGAAGTATGGACGTGTACATCGCGAAACTTAGAAAATACCTGAAGGACGATCCAAACATCGAGATCGTCAACATTCACGGGAATGGATTCAGGCTGGTTGTACAGACCGTCTAGAGCGTACGAATGATATAAAAAAGGATTGAGACGATCTCAATCCTTTTTTTGTGCCTGGTTAGCACACTTACTTATGTGCTCACCTAAAAAAGTCCAGGGCCCGCTCCTGTCATAGGTGGCGTCTTTCCAAGATGGGCATAAGCCTTATGGGTCGCCTCTCTGCCCCGGGGTGTCCTTTTTAAGAATCCTTCCTGTATAAGGAAAGGCTCATATACTTCTTCCAGCGTACCCGCTTCCTCTCCGACCGATGTAGCAATGGTAGTGAGGCCGACGGGGCCACCCTTAAATTTGTCAATGATGGAAGACAAGATCCGGTTATCCATATCGTCCAGCCCATGTTCGTCCACATTCAAAGCTTTCAAAGCGTGCTGAGTGATACCCATATCGATAACACTGTCATTTAATACCTGCGCAAAATCCCTCACCCTCCTCAGTAACCCATTTGCGATACGTGGAGTTCCCCGGCTTCTTCTTGCTATCTCAGCAGCCGCGTCCGCAGAAATTTCTGCGTTCAATATATGTGCAGATCGCAACACGATCTTCCTCAACGTCTCAGCATTGTAATATTCCAGCCGCGACTTGATGGCAAACCTCGAAAGGAGCGGCGCCGTCAGCAAGCCACTCCTCGTGGTGGCGCCAATCAAAGTAAATGGATTAAGGTTGATCTGTATACTTCTTGCGTTGGGACCGCTATCGATCATGATATCGATCTTGTAATCCTCCATAGCTGAATACAGGTATTCCTCGACGACGGTACTAAGCCTGTGTATCTCGTCAATGAAAAGAACATCGTTTGCTTCCAGGCCCGTGAGCAATCCTGCCAGGTCACCCGGCTTCTCAATCACAGGTCCCGATGTTTCCTTAATGTTCACCCCTAATTCATTGGCAACAATTCTCGACAAAGTTGTTTTTCCGAGTCCGGGAGGTCCGTGAAATAATACGTGGTCTAATGCTTCCCCACGAATCTTGGCGGCCTTAATGAAAATGATCAGGTTTTCAATCACCTGCGGCTGACCCGAAAATTCATCGATCTGCTTCGGCCGGATATTGTTTTCGAACTCCCTGTCGGCCGCCGATAAGCCTTCCGTCTCTTTGTTTAAATTGGGATTTGACATTACTGTAAATGTACAAATAATGTGTCTTCGCAAACGTTAACAAAACAACTAAGAAAATACATTTGTATATACAAATGTATTTCCCCTACCTTTGCTTCATCGTGCAAATAAAGGATTGTAAATATAGCAGGTGTCTCTACTTTACATCGGCAGCGTTGGCCAGGAAAGTTGAAAAGTTAGCCACCGAAAGCTGGAAGAAGGTCAATCTTTCACCCAGCCTTGCCTATTTGCTTATGACGGTATTGGACGAACCCGGGATTCAGCCCTCCAACTTGTCAGCACAGATCCAACTGCAACCTAGTACGGTCACCCGTCTTATAGAAAAACTGGAAGAAAAGAAATTGTTAGTCCGTACTACTGAAGGAAAAATCACCAACGTATATCCGACGCCTAAGGCAAAAGAACTTCATCCGAAATTGAAAGAATGCCTCGTCCATTTCTATGAAACATACTCTTCTCTTTTGGGAAAAGAAGAAAGCGGCCGCCTTGTGGCGGCCATGGGAAAAGTGGTAGATAAATTATGACCTTTTTTTTAACTATATAATTGTATATACAAACATCACTAAAACTTCAAACAATGAAATACACACTAACAGGAGCCGCAGGACATATCACGAAACCCCTTGCCGAAAAGTTATTGGCCGCGGGTCACGATGTGACGGTCATTGGCAGAAACGTTGACAACTTACAGCCCCTGGCAGATAAGGGCGCCATGGCGGCAATTGGTTCCGTCGAAAACGTCGAGTTCCTAAAGAAGGCCTTTGCCGGCGCAGATGCAGTCTACCTGATGGTTCCTCCTCAGTACGCCGCTTCGGACATCGAAGCTTACCAGCAACTCGGAAGCAGGTATGCCGAAGCCATTAGAGCGAACAACGTCAAATACGCTGTCACTTTAAGTAGTGTCGGCGCCCATTTACCAAAGGGTTGTGGACCGGTAAGCGGTTTGTATCTCGAAGAACAGGAACTAAACAAACTCGCCGACGTCAATATTCTGCACGTTCGCCCCGGATTCTTTTACCTGAATTTTCTTGGCAGTATCCCGATGGTCAAGGGTATGAACATCATCGGCGGCAATTATGGCGATGGTCAAGCCAAAATGGTCTTCTCTCATCCAAACGATATCGCCGATGCGATCGCGCAGGCCCTCTTGAATCTTAATTTCAAAGGACATTCCGTTCAATATGTCGCCAGCGATGTCCGTACAACCTCAGACGTGGCAAAGAAAATTGGAACAGCAATCGGCAACCCGGATCTGCCGTGGGTAGGCTTTACCGACCAACAAGCATTAGAAGGTATGATGCAGGCTGGTATGCCCCAGGGCATGGCAGAGAAGTTTGCCGAGATGGGAAATGCTATGCGTGAAGGCCGTATGTGGGAAGATTTCTGGAAGAAGGAACCTAAAGAATTCGGCAAAACGAAGCTGGAGGATTTCGCTAAAGAATTTGCAGCAGCTTATAATTCCTGATAAAACGAAAGCCGTGTTAAGACTCTCCTTCTATTTATACTGGTGTAGCCTTGACATCTTTCTTAAATTTCAATTCTAAATAACAACCAAAATCATCAACCATGAACATCGGAGTACTTGGAACAGGCGTTGTTGGCGAAACCATCGCCACCGCCCTTACCGAAAAGGGACATAATGTAAGAATGGGCAGCCGCTCGACCAATAATGAAAAAGCAGCCGCCTGGGTAAAGAAGTCAAATGATCATGCTACGCAAGGCGACTTCAATGACGCCGCTGCCTTCGGAGACATTGTCTTCCTCTGTTTAAATGGAGCGCACGCACTGGAGGCCGTCCGTTCTATCGACGCAGATAGTATAAATGGCAAGATCGTAGTCGATGTTACGAACCCGCTCGACTTTTCAAAGGGAATGCCGCCAAGGTTATTAGAGGGACTGAGTAACTCAACCTCGCTGGGAGAGGAAATTCAGAAGCACCTTCCCGGGGCGAAAGTGGTCAAAACCTTTAACACCATGAATTGCTATGTGATGGTCAACCCAAAGCTGGTGAATGACGGCGACCACACATTATTCGTTTGCGGTAATGATGCCGACGCTAAAAACAAGGTGAAGCACTTCCTTGTTGATGCCTTTGGCTGGAAGCCAGACAACTTGCTGGACCTTGGAGGAATAGAAATGTCGAGAGGCACTGAGGCCTATGTTCCTTTCTGGGTAATGATGATGCAAGCTACCGGCTCACCCATGTTTAATATCAAGGTGGTGAAATAATGCCCAATGTGCTAATGTGCCAATATGCCAATATGCAGATGTGTGAAAGAGTGTCTATACGAATAACCACCACATCTGCCTATCCACTTATCGTCACATTGGCACATCGTCATATCAGTACATCTGCATATTGCATCATCCCCAATACCAGGTCAGGGTCGGGACAATTGTCCAAATAACGTTGTCTTTCCGAATACTTACAAACGCCGGGGTAGTCTCCTTTCTTCCCTTCCATATCAACGATCAGTTGGAAGTGCAAATGAGGCGGCCATTGTCCATTCTCGAAGGGTATGCCGAAATCGCAGAACACGTCTCCCTTTCTGACGACGTCGCCTTCCTGTATATTTTTAATGGAATTCAAACTTAAATGTCCATACAGTGTATGAAATGTTTGGCCTTCTAAGTTGTGCGTGAGAATGATCGTAGCGCCATAATCACCAAAAGCATTATTAAAAGCGAAGCTGTGAACGATGCCATCCCATGGCGCCATCACCTTGGTATAGGGCTTACCCCAAATATCGATTCCTAAATGTAAGCGCCGCGGCTCAGCTCCATCGGGAGCGTCGAAAACACGACTGCGGCTATAAACTGTTCTATGTTCGTCGTAACCTCCGATGCCATAACGTGCTCCGGCCTCCCCAAGTTTTCGATTAATATAGTTGATAAAAACGTTTGTATTCTCCACCACTTCTTCCGTAAGCTCAGTATTTCTTTCAGTAAAATCCAGGAGCAAGAGCCTATCACCTTTTTGAAAAGGCACTACAGGATCAAACTTGTCCTTATAATGTTTTAACCTGTCTTCTAAATTCTTTGCCGACATGTCTGCAAATTAATACCTTAGTACAGCTATAGTTCTTAAAATCGAGCTAACGCATAGAAATTGCACTGCAGGCCGTCGCCTTCGACAGCTCTGCACTTGGAAGCAATTCATTTACGTTACTAAAATTTTCATTTCTATAAACCAACATCAACCGCAAGCCCCGGACCTCCGGGGCTTTGCTTTTAAACAATTTATATGATCGCTGAGTATCCTGCGATCGCTGCGGTTTATTTTTATACAAGTATTGCCCCTTCTAATCTCGGCAACTCAATCGTCTTCAGCAGTTCCTCTTCCAACATTTCCGCCATGGTTTCAAAATAAACGATCACATCTTCTCTTACATTTCTCTTCAACCACCTGAAACCACCCGGTAGATTTTCTAAAACCCTCCTGTCTTCCAAATATTCGAGATTGTGAATGTCTGTCGGAGTAAGTCCAAGCTTTTCCAACTGGGATATCAGTAGATATGCGGGTGCATTGGTAACACCACAATAATCTTCTGCGATTTCGGTCCACTCGCCTTGAGTCGATTGAGCGTATTCCAAAATCTCCTTTTTACTTAAATGTGTAACCACCTGTAGAATATGACCGCAATTGCAGGACCCATGATTTCCCCAGGCATAGGGTGCACCATTTCTTAAATTCTTCGCCGCCTTGCGCAACGTTTCTACCAGTTTTAGATTCGGGTGTGCCATTGTTTTCGTTTGCTGCAAAATTAGAATCTTCGCCAGTAACTCACATAAACGAAAACGTCGAATCAGTAAAGACTAATTAAATCTAAGTCCCTTTCAAGGGGAACAGGGGAAAGCACTTTTACTAAGTAATTGACAGCATTCTCTTCCTTAAAACCACTCGATTTATAAGAATAATTTACCCATAAAGGGCATTTAGCATAGCCTTTGGATATTTTGAGCAATTAAAGGCTGAAATGCCCGTTAATCAAATGCTATGCTTATGATTCACCTTATCAGAACCTCGTTAGTCTTTGCCCTTTGCCTCTGTTTAGTACAGGCAAATGCGCAACAAATCACGGGTGTATGGAGCGGAAAGATCAACAAGAAAAGAGCGGAAATTAAGTTAGTACAGAAAGGCGATAGTATAACCGGCACCTCCTACTACTAT
>DATDNL010000582.1:0-6376 GCA_036518315.1 Flavisolibacter sp.
ATGGTCGCGTACGGCTTTGAAAACTATAATGCCACTTGTTGAGGCATTAAAAACGGCCTCAAGCAATTGCGCCTGTTTAATTAATTGCTGCTCCGATTCCATTTCTCTTGACAAGTCGTGCTCCATCCATAGTATGGCAGAAATATCGTCCTTTTCATTTTTCACTGGAATAAGATAGACGTCATACATGCTTTCCCCGTAGGCGCCAGGCAAATGAACTGTTTCTCCTCTTAAAACTCTTCTCAGCTGATCGTACACTGGTGTGTCGAGGACCATCGGGAAAAACTCGAGCACATTCTTCCCAATTACTTCTTCCTTTTTAAACCCGTAATACTCCTCCGCCCTTTTATTCCAAACCAGGTAGTTCATATTGCGGTCCAGCGCAATTATATGGTCGGGCGAAGATTCTACGAGACTTTGGATAAAGCTGAAACGTTCGGCAAGGCTACCCTGCAATTCTAATTCCTGCGTTACATCGTGGATAATGTGAATAATTCCATTGACTTCAGTATGCTCACGATTCCAAATAGGAAGCAGGTGAAGGTCATAAAATCCGTGCGAAGCCACCGACCGGTTGCCTTTCAGACAAAACTTTTCACCCTTCAACGCTCGATTAAAGAGAACGACTTCTTCCTCTGTTTTTAGCTGAGGAAATACGTCGAAAAAGTTCCTACCTATGACCTCATTCTCCTCCATTTTGTAAGCTTCTTCGCACGCCTTATTCCAAACTTTAATAGTATTATATGTGTCGGTGATAATAATCCGGTCAAGAATATTTTCGGATACAGCTTCTGCCAACTTTACTTTCTCATTTAGTGTTTCCTCCAACAGATGTTCCTTAGTAATATCCCTGAATACGGCAATAAACAAATCCTGCTCATCGTGCTTCATCAAACGGAAGGAAGCTGTCAGGTACTTTGTTGTTCTAAAGAGTTGCAGGCGAAGGTTGAAACTGCTTTCCTGTTTTTGCTGAAGCAGCAAATTTATTTGGTTCATAATAAGCTCCCGATCCTCCGGGTGAACCATGCTAAGAAAAAATTTATGAGTAATTTCCCTTGAGTTCGTTTTTATTCCGAGCAGGCTGTAAAAACCTTCACTCCACTGAACACTATTATCGGTTATGTTCCATATCCACCTTGCAGAACCGGTCATTTCTTCCGAATGCTGCTGCGCAAAGCTTCGTACTGTTTCTGCTTCGGTGAGCTCCTTTATTTTGTTTTGAGATAACACTTTAGCCGTTACGTCTTCAAGAGTACCAATCATCATGAGGTCATAACCCTCAATCACCAGTTTTGCTTTCTGACTAAGATATCTAAGCTTGGTATCGGACCGGTAAACACGGAAATCAATTTCGGGAGCCGTATGCTGTTGCAGCATTGCTTTGGTGGCAATATTAAAGGCAGTCCTGTCGTCAGGATGAATGAAATCACTAACGGCGGAAAAATCTGTTAGTACTTTTTCCTTTGTGCCAAATAGACGTGCGTAATTGCCGGAGCAATCAAATTTGCGGGTAATCAAATTAATACTCCAGTGAGCTATATTTCTGTGTTGTTCATCAAAAAGCAGTTGCTGTCTTAAGAAATTACTTCGATGCTCCAACTCCTCTATCTCTCTTTCCTTTTTCTTCTCTTCCGTAATATCCTTTATCATACCGCTTAAAACGGACTCTCCCTTTGCTGAGAACATCCATTGTGAAATATGCTGAACGTGTCTTTCGCCAACTACTGTCTGAATCCGGTATTCAATATGTAGCGGTGTCCTTTCCTTGAAGGATCGGACAGTATATTCTTCAACCACGTCCCGGTCTTCAGGATGAACAAGATGTAAAAAGGTATTCAAATGAGCATTCAGGCTAGACGGAGCCAGCCCATGGATGCGAAACACTTCTGGCGAATACCATGTCTCGTTAGTCGCTTCATTATACCACCAAATGCCGCCACCCGTAAAGCGTGATGTTTTCTTGTACACTTCCTTTAAAATGATTAGCTGTTCCAGCTTTTGGGAAGTAAGTTTTTTATTGAACTCGTCTTTTTCAATCGCAGCTTCGTCCAGGGGGTTGGGTCGCGACTCAACGCTGAGCATATCCCCAGTGATTGCCTTTACTTCGCCATAGGTGGTGATAAGTCGGAACTCGAGGTGACGGATATCGTCGTCTTCCAGTTGTCTTCTTACTTTCTCCACATCATCAGGATGGATGATTGCCTTGGTAGCTTCGACGTCCCGTAAAAAAAACATTACGTTGCTGCAAAAGACGGCATCGGAAACAAAATCCCAATACCAGCGGCCGGTAAGGGTAACAAAATGAGGTTCAAGAAAAATCGTCACAGTTTTGCCCATCAATTCGCGAGTATCTTTTCGGGTAGACGTTTTCAGCTCGTGCACAGCTTCTCTGCTTTTGTTCGTTATAAGTTGTTTAAGGGCAGGTTTCCCGGGATTCGAATTCAAGGATAAATAACGCAAAGCAATTTAACTCAACAACATATACAAGTTAATGAAGTTTATTAACACAGCAATTTTGGTGAAACAAAATATCACCTATGCCCTTACGTGAGATATGTAATACAATAAAAATGCCGCGTCCAACCCAGGTTGCAATTGCATGATCAAGTCCTCAAGTGCACCAATACCACCTGCCGAAGTGCAAATGACAACCATGAACTTTGGTTCGGTCTGCTGGGTCAAATCCATGGTTTAATTTAAGACAATATTGCCGCAATAACTTTACTTCTCAGCTAAGAACATCGAAATCGTGATGCGGCCGAATACGCTGTCAGTAGCCCGGTCGAACCACTTATTCAACCTGTTGGAATGCACCTTGATTTAAGATTGCATTCAAAAAATACCCTTAGTGGCAAACAATGTTGAACGAATTCAACCTGCTACCTACTAACTTTGCACAACCTTAACCAGCAAACAAACCATGAGAAACATTACCCTGGCCTTCCCGGACACGAAGTCTTTATGGGCGTTTGCCCAGACTCTGCAATCGGAGTTTATTCAGATCAACAGCACTGAACGTAGGTTAATTTGTAATTGTACGGAGCCAGAAATATCAAAAGCCTTGATGCATTATAAAGCCGTTATTGTGGAAGAAATCGAACAAAGAAACACTACGGCTAACTAGTTACTTCGAATGCAGATATAGGTTCGTGACCAGGGCTTGATGCCCGGTTACATTTGCGGGCGACGCAAAAAATAATCGATCGAAATATGCTTTAGCTTTGCTGTCCTTAACAATTACATTATGATACGAACAGCTAATGCCGTTTGGAACGGCTCAGGAAAAGAAGGCAACGGCCAATTAACAACAGGAAGTAATACATTGAGTAATGTACCCTACAATTTCAGGAAGCGCTTCGAAGATGAACCGGGAACCAATCCTGAAGAATTAGTTGCTGCTGCTCACGCAGGATGCTTCACGATGAAGCTCAGTTTCGTACTGGGTGAAATGGGCGTCACACCGGAACAGTTGGAAACGAAATGCGACATCACTTTCGTAGGTGGTGCTATTACCAAATCACATCTCACAGTTACTGGCAAAGTCCCACGTATCAGCAAAGAGAAATTTCAGGAAGCTGTAAAAGACGCAGAGAAAAACTGCCCGATCTCTAAGTTGTTGAACACAGAAATTTCTTCGGAAGCAACATTGTCGTAAAAACGAAAACATATTGTTAAACGAGCCGCTTTTTAGCGGCTTTTTTATTGCGCAGGCAACCAAAGTCAACGAAGACCAGTTTATATTCCTAAACCCATGTATGAAAAGACTGACGTTAATCGCCCTACTAATTGTAATTGTATTTATTGGTTGTACGAAAAGCACGGATTCAAATCAGAATACAACCACCACTCCTGCTGCATGCACAGGAACAAAAACATTTTCTTCGGATGTTTCACCTATCATACAATCCGTTTGTGCTACCTCAGGTTGCCACAACGCAGGGAGTACAAATGGTCCCGGCCCACTGACTACCTATCAGCAGGTGTTCAACGCCAGGACACAAATACGTTCTGCAGTTTCTACTGGCCTGATGCCGAAAAACGGAACGCTTACTTCCGATCAAAAAGCAGCTATCACATGTTGGATCGATGCTGGTGCAACCAACAACTAAAACAGAATTCGTAACAATACGATGGTAAATTAGAAAATTTCCGTTTCGAAAAATCGGTGATCTACCAGTCGATAAGTAAATACCATAAAATCAAAATAGGGCATTTTTACAATTGCGGGAAAGCAGAGTCAGCCTTACTTTTGTGTCAGAAGTTGATTGATCGCTAAACAAACAGTCCAATACCTGAGAACAACCAAGACCAACTGATATCCTTGAAAACAAAACGTCCGTTAATTGCATTTAATCCAGATCCGAAAAACCAAAACTAAAATCCAGTATCAATCAACTTCTTTGAAAAATCCTGATCCAAGATCTTAGAAAAAGCCCGTTTTAAATCCGAACCTTAAGAAAGCCCCGTCCCGATCCTTTGAAAAGACTAAAAGGCGTCCGTTTCCGATGAAAGAAATCAAGACTTAAAAAAGCGCCTTTAGATAATTGATCCCCTCCCTTTGAGGGGATTTTTATTTTAGTCAATTGGAGCCTGCTGCTATAGAGGTTCGATGTTCGACGTTCGGGTCGTTTTCGATTGGTTCGTTTCATAAGTTACGTGAGACCCAAGGGTTCAACAGCTATAAAGGGATTTGGATTTCGGAGTTTGCCTTTAAAAGTTCTTGGTCCCTCAACAGACTCCATACCTCCAAAGAGACTTAGTCTCCACCGAGTTATAGAGCAGTTATGGAACAGTTACAGAGCAGTTGTCGAGCAGTTACAGAGCAGTTCCTTCATGGTAGAAGAATAGCAACTCACTATGAACCCCTCAATTAGGGAGTAGCTCCAGAATAGCTCCTTCCTACTAGAGGAGTAGCTACTCCGGGCCAGACCCGTTCCCCAGGTTCTAGTCAGCACTATAGACAGACCCAGAGAACCAGTCCTTTCCGGGCGACTCCCCAAAACAGAGCGGACCCCATCATCCTTTAGCTCCTTAGAATATCGGGCAAGCAGACTCGGGTGTCGGTAAAATCTGAATCGTAAAAGCACGCACTAAAGTGGCATTCAGGTGGCTTTCTCCTGCCTTTCTCCTGCCTTTCTCCTGCCTATCACCAAGCTTTGTCTTTTTCGCTAAAACATCAAAGAACTAAGGATAGTCGAGTGCGAACTCTCTTAGAGTCTCCAGCCGGACAAAGACCGCACCTGCGACTGTCGCAACTAGAGACAGTTGCCGAAACCATACTAAATCAAATTCAGCACAGGGTTCGGCACGACAGTGCGAAGGCCGTAACCTCGAACAACTCCAAACCCCTGACTCCAAACCCCAAACTTCTCTTAATTTAACGCCACCATCTTATCCTTTGGAAACTTCACACTATACGAGAACTGCACTTTTTTCACTTCTCCCGGCGCCAATCGTAATTGCCAGCTTAACAGGCCAATTTCAGGGCTTACCGTAGCTCCTCCATCATCCAGCAGCTCTATTTCAATTTCCTTATTCGTACTAAGTGGGTATTGATCTTTTAGTGTCATGCGAACCGTGTCCTTTTTATTGTTCTTTACAGTGAGTTCATAAGTAAATTTTTGCACCTTGTTAGAACCAAGGAATTTGACACTACTAAAGTCTACCAACTTATCCTTCTTAATCACCACCCTCTTGTCCCTCCCCAACGTGAGGCTCAACGTATCTGAAGTTGATGCAGGATCAATAAAAGATTTACCCACGTAGGTACCTTCAAAAATGATGTTGGCTTCACCGGGCAACAGGTTCATTTGTTCCCACTCAGGCACGTCTGCAATCAGGTAAGCGTCCTTATCGAGTTTGGGAACAGCATAGTACTTGTACAATGCTTTAACGGCATAATTTTTCAAGGTCGCTGTTTGTTCTTTCCCATTGGAAGGCACATCGTATGGAAGGTCAATGTCGAAGGTCACATTGAGTTCATTATCCGTTACTGAAACATAATCTTCTAACCCGTCTTTTAATGTCACCACAATTGCTCCATTTGCTGCCCTCGCACCATAAATGGAAGTTGCCTGCTCTCCTTTCAAAACATTTGTTGACTTTATGCTATTTGGATTCAATTTAGCAAAATCAGACGCCGTCATCACCGCACCGTTTACAATATATAAAGGGTCGGCATCTTTAATGGTGGCCGCACCACGGACTCGTATGTTCGTTGCATATCCAGCAACTTCGTCTAAACTACCTTCGACCTTAAGCCCGGGTGCTCTTCCCTGCAGAGCAGCCATTGGAACATTCGACAGCGTCTTATTCATTACCGTCACCGGGTTAAAATAGCTTAAGAACCATGGTTTCAAATTAGGGGCATTACCCC
>DATDNL010000583.1:0-3646 GCA_036518315.1 Flavisolibacter sp.
TGACGTCTTGCCCGTCGGGCTCCTCACCTAATTCAATTGCTTCGATTGGGTAATTCTTTTTGGCTAAGTAGTCAACCAGGGCCAAAGAATTCTCAGGGACGTCGTATAAGACGCCTGTAGGCACCATTACTGGTAAATGACCAGTTAGTCCAGAGTGAAACAATCGATCCACACCCACCTGTTCAACTAAAGTATCGATATCTATCGAACGGTGCCAGGGGTCAGTAGAAGAAACGGTAACCCGGCTTTGTTGCTGATTATCGGTTGAGTGGTGAACATAATCGACGCTCAGCTTTCCGTCTTTTCCTGCAAGGCCGATGAAGACTTCCCTTATTGCAAAGCCAATACTGTCGCGAATATCAACCTGTTTTGATCCAGGTTGTGTGTTACCCTTGCTCATGCGAATTCTAATCATCCGCACTTTAACAGGATTGGCTGACAAACGCAGAACAGTATTCTCTGCGTTTGCATTGCGAAATAGGTGTTGTGGAAAGGGTTTCCATAATAGCGGCGAATCAATCTCGTAGTAGCCCGAAGCTTCAAAGTAAGGATATACGGCCGGTGTGCCGTAATCGACCGTAAACTCAGTGGCCCGCGGGCTTCCCCAGTGAATGGAGATGGCATCAACCATTCTTGCTTTACCCAGGTCAATAACGACCCACTGTGGATGTTCAGAATTGCTTTCGCCAGTGAAGACGGAATCAAGGTAAGGATTGCTTTTCCAGAACGTGGTTTCATCGCCGTCGTCGATCCTTGAATAGCCATCGTTGTTGGCCTCGTCGCCTGTATTGCCCCTACGCGGGAGGCGATATCCATAGGAGACAGAGATTGAGTCGTTTGGGTCGGAGGAGGATACCCAATAGCCCTCATTATTTGAACTCCAGGTGCCTTTTGGATTCCAATGCCATACTTCTATTCCCAATTCCGTGCGGAGGCGATAGGTTAAAGGTTTCAGATCAACAGACTTCATTGCAGCGACGTTGGCAGGTTGAAGAATAAGATCGTTTTGCCCTTTTTCGTAACCATCATAGGCAGCGCCAAGGGTTTTGTCGGGAACAAAGGAGTTTAAAGGAACTGTTAAATGATGGATGGTTAATGTTTGAGTGTGAATACCCTGCGCATTGATGTCCAGCTTTATACCGAAACAAATGAAGAGCAGTAAAAAAGGAACGAGTCGTTTGGGAGCCACCTATTAAATATTTTAAAAAGCGGGCAATAATACTACCTTTGCGGCAATGGCGGATTTGTTTATTGTTCGGCCACAACAGAACTAATAAACGTCGAAACTCTCTCGAAAAGTTTTCCTCGTTTATTAGGGTAAGAGACTCGTGACCAGCAGCATTGTTCATTGGAAATGCCTGTTGGACCCTCCTGGTGTACAGAGCAGTACTTCATCTCCGGCAATGAAACTATTATCAATGAGTACTATTCGTGATTTACTTAACCATCGCATTTTGGTGATTGACGGTGCCATGGGTACCATGATACAGCGCTACAAGCTAAGTGAGGCTGACTACCGTGGTGAACGTTTTAAGGACTGGGCTTCAGATGTAAAGGGCAATAATGACCTTTTGTGCCTGACGCAACCTCATATCATACGTGAAATTCATGGTCATTACCTTGAAGCGGGCGCTGATATCATTGAGACGAACACGTTCAATGCGCAAAGGGTGTCTCTTGCTGACTACCACATGGAAGACCTGGCCTACGAGATCAACTATGCGGCTGCTAAGATTGCCAGGGAAGCGTGTGCTCTTGTTGGGTCGGGAGAGCAGAAGTTTGTTGCTGGAGCGATCGGGCCGATGAATAAGACGCTTTCTCTTTCACCGGATGTGAATAACCCTGGGTACAGGGCTTTGAGCTTTGATGAAGCGGCTGCGGCCTATTATGAACAGGTGAAGGGCCTTGTAGAAGGTGGTGTGGACCTGCTTCTAATTGAAACCATCTTCGATACGCTGAACGCCAAAGCGGCCATATTCGCCATTAAAAAATACTTCAGAGATAACAAGCAGAAAGAACTGCCCATCATGATCAGCGGAACCATTACCGATGCATCTGGCAGAACTTTAAGCGGGCAAACACTGGAGGCATTTTACAATTCGGTGCGGCATGCAAGGCCACTGAGTGTGGGGCTGAACTGTGCTTTGGGAGCTAAAGAGATGCGTGCACATATTGAAGAGTTGAGCCAGATAGCCGAGTGCTATACCTCTGCCTACCCGAATGCCGGTTTGCCCAATGCGATGGGAGAATATGACGAGCATCCTGAAGATACCGGCCATTATATTGAAGAATGGGCCAAAGAAGGATTTGTGAATATTGTGGGCGGCTGCTGCGGTACTACGCCGGATCATATTCGTCATATAGCCGAACATGTTAAGGGAATTCGTCCAAGGCAATTGCCTTTAGTGGAAACAACAACTTTAGAACAAGAAGAAATTACTGCCTAATATAAGAGCCTACCTTTTTACCTCATGAGTGAAATAACTGTGATTAAGCCATACTTGAGACTTGCGGGACTTGAGCCTTTGACTATACGTCCCGAGTCGAACTTTGTGAATGTCGGCGAACGTACCAACGTTACCGGTTCGAAGAAGTTTGCCCGGCTGATACGCGATAACAAGTATGAAGAAGCTCTGTCCGTGGCGCGGCAACAAGTAGAAAACGGCGCGCAGATCCTGGATGTCAACATGGATGATGCCCTACTGGATGGTGTGAAAGCAATGACGACTTTCCTTAACCTGTTACAGGCAGAGCCCGACATTGCCAAGATCCCCATCATGATCGATTCTTCGAAGTTTGAGATTATCGAGGCGGGATTAAAGTGTGTACAGGGTAAGTGCATTGTGAACTCCATATCGATGAAAGAAGGGGTGGACAAATTCATTGAGCAGGCCTTTATTTGCAGAGACTATGGTGCCGCTGTCGTCGTGATGGCATTCGACGAGCAAGGCCAGGCAGATACCCTTGAAAGGAGGGTTACTATCTGCGAAACGGCTTATAACATCCTCACTGAGGAAGTCGGATTCGAGCCACAGGATATCATCTTTGACCCCAACATATTTGCAATAGCTACGGGCATTGAAGAGCATAACAACTACGCTGTCGACTTTATAGAAGCAACAAAGATCATTAAGCAAAAGATGCCGTTGGTGAAGGTGAGTGGCGGCGTAAGTAATGTTTCGTTTTCTTTCCGTGGTAACGACCATGTGAGGGAGGCAATTCACGCTGTATTCCTATACCACGCTATCAAGGCAGGAATGGACATGGGAATTGTTAATGCAGGACAGTTGGTGGTGTATGATGAAATAGAACCGAAGCTCAGAGAATTATGTGAAGATGTGATCCTTAACAGGAGGGACGATGCCACTGAGCGTTTAGTGGTTTTTGCTGAAACGGTGAAGGCGAAAGGCAAGGAAGAAGTCAAGGACGAAGCGTGGAGGAACAATTCTGTAGAAGAAAGATTGAAGCATGCACTAGTTAATGGCATCACGGATCATATAGAGCCGGATACTGAAGAAGCGAGACAGAAGTACCCGGCGCCACTTGATGTGATCGAGGGTCCACTGATGGCAGGAATGGATGTCGTGGGTGATTTGTTTGGAAGTGGAAAGATGTTCTTGCCACAGGTAGTGAAGAGTGCAAGAGT
>DATDNL010000584.1:0-12350 GCA_036518315.1 Flavisolibacter sp.
CAGAATCCCATACACGGTGAAGGTTTGAAGGCTGTCCGAACCATTGCAGTTTGATATCGTTGCCGCCAGTGGACCCCACGGGGCTGACATGCAGGGGTTGATGAACATCACCAACAATATGGATGAGGAGGCGTAGGTACATTTGTTTTTTACTAAGCGGGAGGTTCTTTTTCTTCAATTCCTTAGACAGAAACATGATGGCACCATAGGCATCTTTTACTGTTCCTGTATCTTTCTGCAACACCTGTTTTACCTGCTGATAACTTAGGTTCTTTTCGAAATTGATATAGTGCCAGGTGTCGAGATACTTAAATGCGGTGTCCGACTTCACAAAGTCGGCCCAGTTACTTGCCATCGCAATCGACTCATTACCAAGGATCTTTTTTATTTCGGCCCTTGTCTTCGCCGTCAAATAGCTGTCTGCAATTTCGGCGACAATGCGATGGCCCAACTGTCCCCAGCACATGGCTTTCAAAGGCAGATAGAACAATAATAGGGCGAAGGCGGTTTTCAAGATCCTTTTATTCATATCAGAAAATTAGAGGCGCAAAAATAAATAATATGAGGGCAGGTGTTCTAAAATTTGAAATAGACAAACAATCTCCCAAAGTTCTTGCTGTCGTTTTCTATCCGGTGGTATAAGGGCTTGATGTGTGGCTGTTGCAAAAAGCGCTCGACCTTTTTTCGTAGCTGTCCGCTTCCTTTACCGGGAATGATCTCTACTTCCCGTATTCTTTTCTCAATGGCATCGTCAAAAGCTCTTTGCAGGGCCTTATCAATAGCGGCGCTGTTGTTATAAATGTCGTGAAGATCAAGCTTAATTTTTGCCATTATTCCATGATCTGTTCGAAGTGAGTAAGTAAGCCGTCCTTTGTCATTCCTTCAATAACAACCCGGAAAGACTTTGTGACGTCGTTGTTATAAAACGTGAGGTTGATCTTTTTAGATTTCTGGTTGGATGTCAATAACGGGTTCCAATATAGGGTTGTGCGGATATCCAGATGCTCATTTCGCGGGTCAAACGAGTCATAGTTTGGTGAGTAGAATTGCCTGATAGGAGAGTATCCGGCCACCGTGTTTGACGCGAGGCCCTTCCCGGTCGACGTTTGGTCTCCTCCTTTTCTCGTGTAGATTGCTATAGCACCATTGCCGCCACCGACGCCTCCCATAAAGGGCGGCCTGAAGACCTTAACATAAGCTACATCCGTTACCGGGATACTGCTGATCATGTCGAGGTCCGTCTGCATTTCATCCAGGTAAACAGCTGGCGAACCTCCGCGCCAGGAAAGAGAGGGCGGATTGGTAGTCGTGTTGATCTGAAGTCCTGCAACCTTACCCTGTAGGTAGTTAAAGATATTCATGTAACTGCCCGAAAGAGGATCATTGACCAGATCAAACTGGTACCCGTCGCCTCCTTTAAACAGCCCGGAAGTATACTTTTCCTCAAGCACCTGCACAGGCGCTTTTTTCTTTGCCGTTAGTACTACGGTTTGCATTACATGCCCCCTGTCGATATTCGCAATTTCAAGAGCTTTTGACGCAAGCATACTGTGATGAGCCGTCCCCGTGGTATCGTAAATATGGTTGCCATACATGAAATTCTTACTGAAAGTGGTATAATTAGGAGCTGGCAGACGGTCGGTCATAAACTTTGCTTCTGCTTCCTTTAAGAACTTCGACTTAAGACTGTAATACACTTTGAGTGTATCGAAGATGATCAGGTCTGGGTCACCAAAACTTCCATCCGGGTTAATGTTCATTACGAGCATTTTTGAAGCACCGGTATCTTTTACAATCAGGACGATGCTTTCCTTGCCGCTAAGCTGGCTTTTGGTGACTCCAAATACTTTGCCCGACAGGTATAAAAACGATGATTCGTGTGGGTATTTGATTTCAGGAAGGC
This sequence comes from Flavisolibacter sp., assembly GCA_036518315.1. GTDB lineage: Bacteria > Bacteroidota > Bacteroidia > Chitinophagales > Chitinophagaceae > Flavisolibacter. The sequence continues at coordinate 1,904 of DATDNL010000584.1, forward strand.
GACCCTTAACTATATCCTCCCATTTAAATCGCCTCCATCCATTCGTCAGCATCACGAGATCGAGGTATCGTGTCACTGAATCAGAATTGTTCGAGAAATAATAGGAAGGATTGTACACCTTGCCCTTTATTTCACTGCTCAACAGAAAATGCGAGATGATATTGTCAGTGGTATCTTTTTCAATGGCAGCATCTGTTACTGCTATAGAAAGGTTGGCGCCCTGTAGACTGTCGGGCAGGCTGATCTCAATTTCGTTCCTCTTCCTTTTTCCGAGTCCCCAATGCTGCACCTCCATTTGCGGTTGAAAAGAATAGTCGTGGTTGTTGATGAACATCACCCTTTCCGCCACAGCGTTCCAATTCGCATCAAATAAGGTAATGGTTAGGATGCCCGTTGCCAGGCCTGCGGTAGGAATGATCCTTGTGGCAGTATTATTCCCGGTAAGTGAAATATCATTTTTGAAAATCAGCGATTGGCTCATCGTGCCCACCATGTGCAACTGCTTTAATGCATCTTCGAGGTGATCACCTGCGTTGATGGTAATGATCCTTTTGCCGGGTTCCATGGTTATGTTCATTGAGACGCCCGTGTGCTTCAGAGCCGGTAGTGAAGTTGTGTGCTCGTTATTCTTTTCATCCGTCCATCGTGCAACATAGTTGGCGCCGTCACGAGGTATAAAAGAGACAGTGCCCATACCGTCGTGAACAGAAGAAAAGTTTTGTACTGCGCTTCCTTTGTTGTCAAGAAGCTTGCCCTTGATCTTTACAGGTCTTCCAAACTGGTCGTTTGCCTTGAAGGCGACCGTGTTCTTGACACCCGCAACCATATCACCTCCCTCCGGGAAAAATTGTATGGAAGGAGTAATGGCAACTGGTGTTTTTTGTACTACGCCGTCTTGTGGTAATATTCGAATGTCCTTGCTGTATAGGAAGGCTGTATCGAAGTTTAACATCCACCTTGTGTAGGCACGCACGTGTACAAAATCTGATTTATAATCGGGGGGAAGATCAAATTGCCCGTTTGTTGCGCCATCAACGATCGGGCTGACCGTATGAGAAAGTAAAGTACCATTATCTGCTATCCAATCGACATATAGATTCTTACTCGATTCTGCAGCCGTTATTCCTTCCATTACATAAGCCTTGAACCAAATAGTTTCGCCGGCGAAATAGGACGATTTGTCGTACTGCAGGTAAACTCTATCCGGCTGGTAAGTAAAAGAATATTTAGACAGTGTAGAATCAAGCAACTGGCTGTGGGCATTAAAAACAAGGGCGAGCAGCAAAAAACTGAACGAAGCGATCCTCCTCATAGTGGCGTTAAGGTACGGCAACTGCGAAATACTATGAACTCCTTAACAGATTTACAACAGGCAAAACGATTTGTACTTCTTGTTTTTTTTACTTTATTTGGACCAACAATCAACACTAATGGAAACCATTGAAAAGGACATTCTCCTCGACATCCAACCCGAACTGGTGCAGGCTAATACGGGAAAACGATTAGCGAATTACTTTGTCGATCTTGTTGCTTTTTATGCCGTCTTTTTCCTGCTGGCAGTCGGTTATTTCGCAGTCTCTGCCAATGCTTCTAATGACACCGGATTCAATGCCGGTACTGAGTTTTTGTTAAGGTTATTCGCCTTTCTTCTGTATGGATTGTTCATGGGACTCCTCGAGGGTGTGTTCAAAGGAAGAAGCCTTGGTAAGTTGATAACCGGTACTAAAGTGGTAAATGAAGATGGCACCGATATTTCGTTTTCAACTGCAATGGCAAGGGGCTTTTCTCGCATCGTTCCGTTTGAACCTTTCAGCGCCTTAGGAAATCCTTCCTATCCCTGGCACGACAGGTGGAATAAGACTTACGTCATAGATGTCAGGCAGTCCGGCTTGAATTAGGCATTACATATTCCTGCGGTATTGTCCACCAACTTCATATAGAGCATGTGTTATTTGCCCTAAAGAGCAGTATTTTACCGTTTCCATCAGTTCGGCGAAAAGATTTCCGTTATTGACCGCAACCTGCTTCAACCTTCGCAATGCCTCCTCGTTCTTATGTTCGTTTCGCTTCCAAAAAGCCTGGAGGTTGTGAATCTGTTGTTCCTTTTCTTCTTTAGTAGAGCGGATTACTTCGTTGGGCAAAATGGTAGGACTTCCTTTTTTGTTGAGGAAGGTGTTCACACCAATTAAGGGGAGTTCGCCAGTATGTTTCAAATATTCATAGTATAAGCTCTCTTCCTGTATTTTGTTCCTCTGGTACATTCTTTCCATGGCACCAAGCACGCCTCCGCGTTCTGTCAGCCTGTCAAATTCAGTAAGCACGGCTTCTTCAACAAGGTCAGTCAGCTCCTCAATGAGGAACGACCCCTGTATGAAGTTTTCCGTTTTTGCTGATCCCAGTTCCCTGTTGATGATTAACTGTATGGCCATGGCACGTCGAACACTTTCTTCAGTCGGCGTAGTGATAGCCTCGTCATACGCATTGGTGTGAAGCGAATTACAATTATCGTAGATGGCATAAAGTGCCTGGAGCGTCGTCCTGATATCGTTAAAATCGATCTCCTGTGCATGCAGGCTTCTGCCGGACGTCTGGATATGATACTTCAGTTTTTGCGAACGGTCATTGGCCCTGTATTTATGTTTCATCGCCTTTGCCCAAATCCTTCTTGCCACACGCCCGATCACGCTATATTCAGGGTCCATGCCATTGGAGAAGAAGAAGGAAAGGTTGGGCGCGAAATCGTCAACGTTCATTCCGCGACTCAGGTAATATTCCACATAAGTGAACCCATTTGCCAGTGTAAAGGCCAACTGTGTGATAGGGTTTGCTCCCGCTTCTGCTATATGGTAACCGGAAATGGAAACACTATAAAAGTTACGGACATTGTTTTCGATGAAATATTCCTGCACATCACCCATCAGTTTCAACGCAAACTCGGTCGAAAATATGCAGGTGTTTTGTGCCTGGTCTTCCTTAAGAATATCTGCCTGCACTGTACCGCGAACCTGTGAAAGAGCCTGGGCTTTCAGTTGCTCGTATGTTTGTTTCGGCAGCACTTCATCGCCGCTGAGTCCAAGCAGCTTTAGTCCCAACCCATTATGGCCGTTAGGTAGACGTTCTGGCGCCGAAGGATCATAATAAACAGGCTTCGTAGCATGTTTATATTTCCCCAAACTGAACTTCTTCACCTGCTCCCACAAGCCATTTTCCTCTATGTATTTCTCGCATTGCTGGTCGATGGCGGCATTCATGAAGAAAGCCAACAGCATGGGAGCGGGGCCATTGATGGTCATCGATACAGAAGTCTTAGGGTCGCACAGATCGAAACCGCTGTACAGTTTCTTGGCATCGTCCACCGTAGCAATGCTCACACCACTGTTCCCGATCTTTCCATAAATATCTGGCCGGTAATCGGGATCTTCCCCATACAAAGTGACGCTGTCAAACGCCGTTGACAAACGTTTGGCCGGTTGATCCACGGAAACGTAATGGAATCGCTTATTGGTCCTTTCCGGGCCACCTTCTCCTGCAAACATCCTGGTTGGATCTTCTTCTGCCCGTTTCAATGGAAATACGCCTGCTGTGAACGGAAACTCACCCGGTATATTTTCCTGCAACTGCCATCTCAAGATGTCGCCCCAGTCCTTATATTTTGGCAATACAACCTTGGGAATTCTCGTGCCGCTTAACGACTTGGATGTTAACGGTTGCTTGATGATCTTGTCTCTTACCTGGTACTCAAAAAAATCAGCTTCGTATTTCTGCCTCAGGGCAGGCCATCCCTCGATCAGTTTTCTGCATTCAGGATGCAACAGGTCCTCGTATTTTTTCTTCAGTTGTTGCAGTTCTGGAATCTCACTGGCTTCTTTTTCACCAATGACGCCGGTCAACTGGTAAAGTTTCGAGGCAATCGCTACCTGGTCATTCACCCAGGCATCATAGCTCCTATTGTTCTCCGAAATTTCTGACAGGTAGCGAACCCTTTTTGGCGGGATGATCTGCGATTTAGTGGTCGTGTCCTGCACATGCTTATGCAGTTCAATCTTCCCAAACTCGACACCGCATTTCTTCTCAACGGCTACCATCAGTTTTTCAAACAGTTCATTGATGCCTGCATCGTTGAATTGGGCTGCTATAGTGCCCACAATAGGAAGTTCCTCATCCTTGGTTGACCATAGTTGTTGGTTACGCTTGAATTGTTTACGTACGTCATGCAGGGCGTCGAGTGCGCCTGCCTTATCGAACTTATTAATAGCAACGATGTCGGCGTAGTCAAGCATGTTTATCTTTTCCAGTTGTGAAGCGGCACCATATTCAGGTGTCATCACATACAGGCTCACATCGCAATAGTCCAATATAGAAGCATCGCTTTGGCCAACGCCTGCACTTTCCAATATCACGAAATCGAATTGGGCTGCCTTGCAAACATCAATGGCTTCCTGCACATATTCGCTTAGCGCTTTATCACTTTCCCTCGTCGCCAGTGAACGCATAAACGCCCTGGGTGACGAAATGGAATTCATCCGAATACGATCACCCAGCAAGGCGCCTCCCGTCTTCTTCTTGGAAGGGTCTACCGATACGACTGCGATAGTCTTATCGGGAAAGGCATTCAAATACCGTCGAACGATTTCATCTGTTACGGAGGATTTGCCTGCTCCACCCGTTCCTGTGATTCCAAGTACCGGTATTTTCGTCTCTGTTTCTCTTGCTCCGACTTCTACACCATTTTCCGCATTAGTGATAAGCCTTGCAACCTTGCGAACGTCCTTCACTTCTCCCAAAGTCATTGGGTTTTTATACTCACCATTGCCGTTCAAGTTGAAGTCGCACTGTTTGATCACGTCTTCGATCATTCCTTCCAGCCCCATATGGCGGCCGTCGTCGGGCGAATAGATCCTCGTAATGCCATAATCGTGTAGTTCTTTTATTTCCTGTGGAAGAATCGTTCCGCCTCCACCCCCAAATATTTTAATGTGGCCACAGCCATTCTCTTCCAGCAGGTCTTTCATGTATTTAAAAAACTCTACATGGCCGCCCTGGTAGGAGGTTATCGCGATTCCCTGTACGTCTTCTTCAATAGCGCATTCAACAATTTCATGTACGCTCCGGTTATGTCCAAGGTGAATGATCTCAGCTCCCTTGCTCTGCAATATGCGACGCATGATATTAATAGCGGCATCGTGGCCATCGAAAAGGGAGGCTGCTGTGACGATACGGATCTTATGTTTCGGCTGGTAACTCATAACTATGCAATCGTTGAGGCAAATTTAGGCCAAACTCGCTCTGTTCGAATAGATTCCCTCATTGGCATATTGGCCCATCGTCACATTGCCTAATCATTTACATTTGTTTCTATGCAGGAAATGATTAACTCTGTTTCGCAGTTATATAAGAGCTGGACTGGTAAGGAACCGGCGCAGGTAGAGGTGCTTCCCCAGTCAGGAAGCGACCGCAGGTATTTTCGTTTGCACAGTGATGAAGACAAGACCTTCATTGCGACACATGGTCTAAATGTGCCCGAGAATGAAGCCTTCATTTACTTCGCTGATCACTTCAGGAGAAAGCGCCTGCATGTGCCCGAGATACTCGCCGTCAGCTACGATAAGACCATTTACCTGCAGGAAGATTTTGGAAAGGTCTCCTTATTGAATGTGCTGGAGTCAAAGGGATTTACCCAGGAAGTTTATGACCTCTTCAAAGAAAGTCTTAAACAACTGGCACACCTCCAGGTGATTGGCGACGAAGGACTGAACTATAAAAAATGTCTGACGAACGAGGAGTTTGGAAAGCAGGCAATCATGGCCGACCTGCTCTATTTTAAATACTACTTCCTGGATGCGCTTCAAAGGCCTTACGATAAGCAGAAGCTGATCGATGATTTCGAGGCCTTAAGTAATTACCTCACCCATACCGAGTACAAGTATTTCATGTTCCGCGACTTTCAAAGCCGGAACATACTTGTGACGGATGATAACGAGGTTCACTTCATTGACTTCCAGGGAGGCATGAAGGGAGCCCCGCAATATGACGTGGCCAGTATGATCTGGCAGGCGCGTGCTAACCTGCCAGACGAGTGGAAGACTAATTTGCTGGAAGACTATATGGATGCTTTTGAGGAGGTTATCGATAATACGATTGATCGTGAAGTATTCAGAAGCCAGTTTAATGGATATGTATTGATCCGATTGTTGCAGGTGCTGGGTGCATACGGATTCAGGGGATTGTTTGAACGTAAGGCACAGTTCCTGACCAGCATTCCTTCTGCATTGAAGAACCTTAAATGGTTTTTCGAGAACCAAAGTCTCGGGATCGTACTTCCCGAATTTAAGCGGGTACTGACCATATGTACGGATGATGAAATTGTAGAGCGATTCTCTCCTTTGCAGGCAAGCGAAGAGACCCCACTGGTGGTGAAGATTTGCAGCTTCTCTTACCGTAAGGGTATTCCCGATGATAGCAATGGCAACGGGGGTGGATTCGTTTTCGACTGCAGGGGCATTGAGAACCCTGGCAGGTATGATGAATACAAGGAAAACCATGGCAGGGACAAATCAGTGGTAGAGTTCCTTGAAAGACAGACGAAAATGCAGACCTTCCTCAATAGTGTGTTTGACCTCGTTGACATCTCTGTAGAGGAATACATTAAAAGAGGGTTCACTTCTTTAGCCGTGAACTTCGGTTGTACGGGTGGACAACACCGGAGTGTCTATGCCGCTGATGCACTGGCAAGACATTTGCGAAACAAATACAAAGTGAAGATTGAACTGTCTCACAGGGAACAGGATGAAAAGAACTGGATCAATAAACTAGAGAAAAAGGAGGAAGCTTGATAGCAATGTTATTAGCCGCAGGGCTTGGTACTCGTTTCAAACCATGGACAGACAAACATCCAAAGGCCCTTGCAGTGGTGAATGGAAAGACCCTCTTGCAGCGCAATATCGAATACCTTCAGCAATATGACATTACTGATGTGGTTGTGAACGTACATCACTTCCCCGAACAAATCATCGACTTAATTGAAAAGAATAATGGCTGGGGTAGCACCATTACCATCAGTGATGAAAGCAATGAGTTGCTTGACACCGGTGGCGGACTGTTGAAGGCAAAGCACTTATTGTTCAGGGAAACGTTTCTTACGCTGAATGTGGACATTCTTACAGAGATCAACATCAAGCACTTCCTCGCCCACCACCAACAGGAGAATGCACTTATAACCGTAGCAGTAAGCGAACGCAACACCTCGCGCTACCTCCTCTTCAATAAATACAACCGCCTGGTAGGTTGGAGAAATAAGAGCACGGACGAAACCAGGATCGTTATAGAAGCAAAGGAAATATTTGAAAAGGCCTACAGCGGTATGGCCATCTTTCAGCCGGAAGCTCTTGACCTTATTACACTGAGAGGTAAGTTTTCGCTAATTGATGCCTATTTGCAATTGGCGCCACAGAATAAGATAGCGGGATACGATCACACCGGTGAACGCCTGGTCGACGTGGGCAAGCCGGAGAGTGTAAAGACGGCGGAAGAGATGTTTGCATGAACAGGTCTGTGTGACGACCCTTGTCAACAAATAATCTTTAAATCTTGTTAATCCTTCTAATGACTATTGATCAACGTGTGGAATATTTAATTTGCGCGTCTTTATTTTAAACTATGAAGAGAATTTGCTTGTTTCTTACAGCCAATTGTTTAGCGATAATTGGCTTCACCCAATCGAAGTACGACCAGCACAAGGCTTTTGACCCGCAGTTTTATCCCGTTGCAGCAAATGAATACAGGAGTGCGAGCGGTCAACCGGGACCAAAGTATTGGCAGAACCGTGCGGATTACAAAATAGCCTGCACACTGGATACTGCCAACCATTCGGTGAGCGGAACCGTTGAAATCACCTATACCAACAACTCTCCCGATAACCTGAATTTCCTGTGGCTGCAGGTGGATCAGAATATTTATAAGCAGGAGTCGCGTGCCTCTGCAACTACCACCCAAACAGGGGGACGTTGGGCCAACGGTGGCTTCACACAAGGCGACGTAATCAAATCTGTTTCTGTAGAGGACGGAGGCCAGAAGTATACACCTCAATACAACACTACAGACACGAGGATGCAGGTTTGGTTGCAGCAGGCTCTGAAGCCTTCCGGCAATAAAGTCAAGATGACGATCGCCTATCAATTTGCGATTCCTGAATATGGGACCGACAGGATGGGGCGTTTGAACACAAAGAACGGATGGATCTATGAAGTGGCTCAGTGGTTTCCGCGCATGGAAGTGTACGACGATGTTGAAGGATGGAATACGCTTCCCTATTTAGGCGCCGGTGAGTTCTACCTGGAGTATGGTGATATAGAATATTCAGTTACCGCTCCCGCTAATTTGATTGTTGTTGGTTCCGGCGAGCTGCAGAACGAAAAAGAGGTTCTTACTTCTACACAGATTTCACGGTTGGCATCAGCAAGAAACAGCGACAAGACCGTCGTGATCCGATCTGCAGATGAGATCAAGGATGCGAAGTCAAGACCGGGAGGTGGAAATCTTACCTGGCATTTCAAGATTCAGAACACGAGGGACGTTGCCTGGGCTGCTTCAAAAGCCTTTGTGTGGGATGCAGCAAGAATCAATCTGCCCAGTGGTAAGAAATCACTTGCCATGAGTGCCTATCCTGTTGAAAGTATCAAGAAAGATGGCTGGCAGAGAAGCACTGAAATGGTAAAGGCCTCCATTGAACACTATTCAAATAAATGGTTCGAATTTCCCTACCCTGCAGCCGTGAATGTGGCAGGTACAGTAGGCGGAATGGAATATCCCGGCATTGTCTTCTGCAGCTACGAAAGTGTTGCCGGTGACCTCTGGGGAGTGACAGATCATGAGTTCGGACACACATGGTTCCCGATGATCGTTGGCAGCAACGAAAGGAAATATGCCTGGATGGATGAGGGATTCAACACCTTCATCAATGAACTCTCAACAAAGGCGTTCAACAAGGGTGAGTATGCGAACTTTACCTTCTTTAACCCGGACTATAGAATTGCAGATGCCTTCAGGCCTTCCATGGATCCTCTTTGGACCATTCCTGAAGTGATTCAGCAAGCTAATCTCGGCGTGGCTGCCTACGACAAGCCCGCAATGATGCTCGATGCTTTGAGAGACGTGGTTTTAGGGCCGGATCGCTTTGATGCTGCCTTCCGCGAATACATTCGTCGTTGGGCATTTAAGCACCCCACGCCATGGGACTTTTTCCATACTATGGAAAACGTAGGCGGAGAAGACCTGGGCTGGTTCTGGAGAGAGTGGATCTTCAACAATTGGAGACTCGACCAAAAAGTGACCAGTGTTGCCTACGACAGTAATGATCCTAAAAATGGTGCTGACGTTACCATTGAAAACCTTGAGCAGATGGTAATGCCTGTAACTGTTTTGGTGAAGGAAGAGAATGGTCAGCAACACAAAGTCGACCTGCCCGTCGAAGTGTGGCAACGCGGACCTGTATGGACCTTTAAGGTTCCGTCGACGAGCAAGATAAGCGAGATCACACTCGATCCGGATAAGAAACTCCCAGACGTTAATCGAAAGAACAATAGTTTAAGCTTTAAAGGGATTTAAAACAGAGCCTCTCGATCGAGAGGCTTTTTGTTTTAAAGAAAGCGGCCCGTAGGAACCGACTACTGATAATCAACAGCCTTTCGAAATGCCCAATCTCATATCCGGCGCCGAATGCCAGTGTTGCATTTATTAAAGAACGACAGCCAAATTAGCGACCGGATTTTAGTTTTTAACCGCGCAAAGCTGTCAAACGAAAGGCGCCCAATTAGCTGTCGTCCTTCCGGATGAATGGTTCAAAAGGTGTGTGGACAGAAAATCTGAACCCCACTTAAGACTTGAGGACAACCGCGTCTAAATACATGGATGTTTCGTATTTGCTCCATATATGGGACGTATATGGGACATATATGGGACATACCCTGCGCAGGGCGAGCCTTCCTATTTACAAGACGGCCATGTACTATTTACCATGCGGGTATTCTGTTAAGCACGTGCGTCAATTTGGCAGCACAGCTGGAACAATATAAAGGTCTGCATAGGTATCGCTTTGTTCACACCCCTGATTAATAAGTTTTTGACCGGCATCAAGTGCTGCCTGCAGGCTGATATGATTTAGAAAAACGGAATTGAAGGAAATAAGGAGCGCGAACCAAAACACATGGTCGGGAATAAAACCATCAACCGATGGAGGCTAACTCCTCCCGCAAGTGACTATAATAATGAGATGGAAACCGTCCTGGCGGTACCCGCAAGAACCCTCTGATCACCAACCCATGCTTCAATCGACCATACCAAAATAAAGTTTATGAAATCAATTCCGAACAAAGAACAAAACCGGCTCGAAGAAAGCCGTAGAGGTATCGCTTCCTGGAAAAAGTGGGGGCCTTACCTGAGCGAACGCCAA
>DATDNL010000585.1:0-3029 GCA_036518315.1 Flavisolibacter sp.
ATATCCAGGGAAACAATGGACTCTTCCGTGTAACTTACAATTCCTCTATACTCATTGTTGGCAGCCATTTTGAAAACTCGGTTGACCGTTTCAATGGTAACTTCTTCATTCATATGGAAAGTGAAGTCAGCCAATGCCCCATTAGCCACAGGTATCCTTGTAGTAACCGCACCTATTTTGTTTTTTAGCGGAGGAAAGAATCTTTCAAGCGACTGTGCGAGGTCCACTTGTACAGGTATAATCGATTCGGCAGCCGCTCTTCCCCGCCTAAAATCTTTATGCGGTGCATCCACCAACTCCTGCCGCGAAGTATAAGAATGCATTACGTTTATCTGTACTGACTCGATTCCAATAGAGTTCATTAAATACAGCAGGTGAGTCGAACAATTAGTCATACACCCCCCCGGTGAAATGATGTCGATGTCCTTGGTCAGAGGCTGCTGGTTATGTCCAAAGATCATTAAGGGAATATCTCCGCTCCCGGTCGTAGATAGTAATACTTTCTTGGCTCCTGCATCCAAATGAAGAGAAGCCAAATCTCTGGAAATAAATTTCCCCGAACATTCCAATACCACATCGATATTCAATTCATTCCACGGCAGCTTTGAAGGATCTGCTTCTGTCAAACAAGCGACTTCGATGCCTTCATCAATGATAAGCCTGTCCGTAAACTTAAGAGGTAATTTACATCTCCCATAAACCGAATCATACTGCAACAGATATGCAAGATTACGTGGATCCATGATATCATTAACGGCTACAATCTCGATTTCCGGATGGTCAACTAATCTCCTGAACAATAATCTTCCGATCCTGCCCATTCCATTGATGGCAACTCTCATTGGTTCGCGTTTAACAGGCGGCAAAATTAGTCTTATGCCAGGAATACAAATAGAAAAGTGGACATGGAGACTGAGTATTCATCGAACCTAAGACATTTGACTTCAGCCAGAAAGAATTTCGGTTTGTGGATGTAGCCTTCACTTGAGCTCTTTGACGAGCTGAGCCACTATGAACTGAAGACGGGCCCGGCCATGCTTTTTCAATGTTTACCCCGGGCCATGAACCGCCAGGATGCTAAACTTGTCTCACCTGGCCAGTGCCGCGAACGATCCATTTGTAAGAAGTGAGGTCCTTAAGACCCATTGGGCCACGCGCATGAAGTTTTTGAGTGCTAATGCCTATTTCTGCACCAAGTCCAAACTGGGCTCCGTCAGTAAACGCAGTCGAAGCATTAGCATACACCACTGCCGCATCTACTCTTCGCAGAAACGTTTCAATGTTCGTCGGATTGGAAGATACAATCGCCTCACTGTGTTTCGAACTGTATCTCGCAATATGCTCGAGCGCCTGCTGCAAATTGTCTACGGTTTTGAGTGCCATTTTGAGAGATAAGAATTCTGTCCCGAAGTGTTCTTCCTCCGCCTCAAAGACCAGGTTTTCCGGGTAAACATCCTTCAATTTTGCAAACGACCGTTCGTCAGCATAAATGACTACGCTTCTTTCTGCCAGTGGTGCAACAATATCCGGCAGCGAGTCTAACAAGTCACGATGCAAAACAAGGCAATCTAGGGCATTGCAAACGCTGACTCTTCTTGTTTTTGCGTTTAAAACAATTTCTTTCAGCATTGATATATCTGCGCTTGCATCAGCAAAGGTGTGCACAATGCCAGCACCCGTCTCAATTACAGGAACTCTGCTGTTTTGCCTAACAAAGTCGATTAAACCCTGGCTTCCCCTTGGTATCAGCACATCTACCAAACCCACCGCGTTCAATAATGCAGTCGTTGCTTCCCGCTCTGGTGGTAATAGCGTGACGATATTTTTATTAAACCGATGTTTTTCAAGGACACCGTGAATTAGGCTTACAATAGCCTCATTTGAATTCTGAGCATCACTTCCCCCTTTTAATACTACTGCATTACCTGTCTTAAAGCAGAGGGCAAAAACGTCAAAGGTCACATTTGGCCTTGCTTCATAGATCACTCCTACAACGCCTAAGGGAACCCGGATCTTTGAAAGAGAGAGCCCATTGGGAAGTTGCCTTTGTTCAAGCGTTTCACCCAAAGGGTTTGGCAGCGAAGCCACCTGCCTTAGTTCAGATGCAATTGCGTTTATCCTGTCCTTGGTTAATTGCAGCCTGTCGTAACCTGGCGCGTCCTTCTGCATTCTTAGAAGATCCTTACCATTCGCTTCTAATAATAACGGAACCTGCGCAATGGCAGCGTCAGCAAGATCATTTATTATTTCATTGATCTTTCCCTCTTCTATCAATGACAACGTCGATGCTGCCTCGCTTGCCCTTTTGAAATCTAGTTGAAGATCCATGTTCACTTATTTAATGACAGGTAATCATAGTGCACAAGCGGCCGCTGATTTTTCTTACCGATTCTTTCCTTTGCTTTTTCAAAGGAATATTCAGCAATACCGAGTCCGACTTGTTCACCTTCCTCGTTCAATAACCGAATAATGTCGCCCTTTTTAAAATTTCCTTCCAGGTTAGTAATGCCGACCGGTAAAAGACTGGTTGCTTTATCTGACATCAAAGATGCTTCAGCGCCTTTGTTAATAACTGCCGCGCCGGTCGCGAGTTCTGCCGCGTGAGCGATCCATCTTTTCTTCCCGGACTGGCTCTTCCTGGCAATAAACTGGGTATGCAAAAGAGTCCCCTTAATCCACTCACTCAACACATCGTCCTTTTTCCCATTGGCTATATGTACCTGTATGCCAAGCCTCGATATTTTTTGCGCCATTGCCGCCTTAGTCAGCATCCCTCCCCGTCCAAAAGTTGATTTACCGGTGATTACAAACGTAGACAAATCTTTTTCAGCATCCAGTTGTTCGATTACCCTTGAACCCGGCAACTTTGGATCGCCATCATAAATGCCATCGACATTCGAAAGAATGAGCAGTGCTTCTGCGCCTAACATCGAAGCGATCAGGCCGGCAAGTTCGTCATTATCTGTAAACATCAATTCCGTTACGGCCACTACGTCATTTTCATTTACTATTGGAATGACTTTTTTCTG
>DATDNL010000586.1:0-11355 GCA_036518315.1 Flavisolibacter sp.
CTCAATTTAAAGGCTACACCTGCACCAAAATGAGCAACAGGCTTGAAAGTTTGGCCGAATAATTTCGGTCTTCTATCGCCGTGATTTTCGGCATCGCTTTCATAACTGTCATCCATCATCTTCTTCAAAGCATCTTTGATATCCTTCCTGTTCTTCCACGTTTGCGCGGTCGTTATGGTAGAAAAATTGTAATTGGTTGTGCCGTTTTGCGCATTCACTTTTGCCTCATAAATTGCTCCACCAACACCTGCCAACGCATAAAAGTTGACTCCTGTTTTGGACTTATGGAAACGAATATTGTTCAATGAAAAAATACCTTCGAGGGAGAGGTCATTCACGTTTGTCTTATAATTGTAGAAAACCGGGCCGGTATAACCTTTATCATTCCATGGATTACCTCCTTTGCCTCTGTAGCCTTGAGAAGACTGCCACGCTAATCCCTTTCCAACACCGTGAACATATTCCAAACGGGCAGAAAATAAATAACCAAAAGCCTTTCTTACGTGAAGGCCAACATTAGGAGCAGTAAAAGTTTGAGCAGGGACGTCACCGAAAATGTTGAATAAGCCTGTCTTAATACCAAGTTCCCATTGGTTACGTGGCTTAGCTGGATAGTTATCAATACCTTGTTTGAATTTGGTATACTGATCCATGTCTTTGGAACGAACAACTGAGGAATCCATGACATCGTATGTAACTTGGGAGAAACCGTACGACGCCAACAGGCACAATACACCTGTTAGTAAAGAGTACTTTTTGCTTGCCATAACTATTGATTAAATTTTAAAAACAATGTCCTAATCGTTGGCAAAAATATAAATTGAGATACAATTACCAAACTTTAAATTTTTATTCAAAGCAATTGTTCGGTTTTAATCTACATTTTTGCCTGCACCATTTGTGCAATTCTTGTACCATAAGGTCTTAAATAATGATTGCCTTTGTAACTTTCCAGCTATTTACGAATGAAGCTACCCGTTAATCTAATTGAAGATGAACTTAAACTCTTTGAAGTAAAGTTCAAGGACGCCGCAAAAAGTAACGTATCCATGTTGGATCGAATCATGCGATACGTTGTCAAAAGGAAAGGAAAACAACTCCGCCCAATGTTCGTTTTCCTTGCAGCCAAGCTATTTGGCGAAGCCAACGAGTCAACTTATAGAGCAGCCTCATTGGTAGAACTTTTACACACGGCCACCCTGGTACACGATGACGTGGTTGATGATTCAATAGAACGTAGAGGTTTTTTCTCAGTTTACGCCCTGTGGAAGAATAAGGCTTCCGTGCTTGTTGGAGATTACCTCTTGGCCAAAGGGCTTCTTCTTTCGTTAGAACACGATGATTTTCAAATACTCAAATACCTGTCGGACGCCGTTCGACAAATGAGCGAAGGTGAACTGCTTCAAATGGAGAAGTCGCGCTCCCTAAACCTTGAAGAGGAGATTTATTTCGAAATTATTAAGAGCAAAACTGCCTCTCTTTTGGCTTCCGCCTGTGCGGCCGGGGCCTGGTCAACCTCCCAAAGCAGGGAGACAGCCGAACAAATGAGGGCTTTTGGAGAAAAGGTCGGAATCGCCTTCCAGATAAAGGACGACCTGTTTGACTATGCTTCCCAGGACATCGGTAAACCAACGGGCAATGATATTAAGGAAAAGAAGCTTACCTTACCCCTGATCTATACCCTCAACAACGTGGATAAGGAAACGAAACGGAAGATCATCTACATCATCAAAAATGAAAACACCAGGAAAGCCAAAGTGCAGTATATAATAGATGCCGTTGAACGGAATGGGGGTATCAAATACACCAATCTAAAAATGGACGAGTATAAAAAGCAAGCTATGGACCTTTTGTACTCTTTCCCACCCTCCGATATACGGGACGGCTTTAAAGACTTAGTGGATTTTGTTACGGATAGAAAATACTGATAGTGGATAAGCGATGGCGAATATTGGATAGTAATAGGGAGAAGACGGATACCCTTTTTAAGGACTTGAAAATACATCCTGCCCTTTGCAATATCCTTGTGCAACGTGGAATCGATACTTACGAAAAAGCAAAAAGCTTCTTTCGTCCGCAATTATCAGATCTCCACGATCCGTTCCTGATGAAGGATATGGAAAAAGCCGTCGACAGAGTTCTGTCAGCGTTCTCTTCGGGCGAGAAGGTGCTTGTGTTTGGCGACTACGATGTGGATGGCACGACGTCTGTGGCATGCATGTTCCAGTTTTTGAAAAAGCACCATCCCTACACTGATTTTTATATTCCGCATCGCTATCGGGAAGGGTATGGAGTAAGCAAAACGGGGATTGATTTCGCCTTTGAGAACCAATTCTCACTTATTATTTCCCTGGACTGCGGTATCAAATCAGTAGAACTGATTCAATACGCTAAAGAACTGGGTATCGATTTTATCGTTTGCGATCACCACCTACCAGACGACCGATTACCACCAGCTGTTGCGGTTCTAAATGCTAAACAAAAGGACTGTAACTACCCGTTCAAAGAACTGTGCGGTTGCGGTGTAGGGTTTAAACTCATTTCGGCCCTGTGCCAGCGGATGCGCCTGCCTGAGGATACGGCATTTGAATACCTTGATCTTGTTGCAACTGCCATTGCTGCTGACATCGTTTCTATCACTGGCGAAAACCGGGTCCTGGCGTACTATGGACTAAAGAAGGCGAATACTAACCCAAACATGGGCATAAAGGCGCTTTCTTTTTTAAGCAAGCATACTAAGGACCTTCACATTAACAACCTCGTTTTCCTGATAGCTCCCCGTGTAAATGCGGCCGGGAGAATGGACGACGCACGCAAAGCCGTGATGATGTTTGTTTCGGAGACGTACGAAGAGGCTCTACATTGGGCGGAACAGCTCCATGCCGATAATGACAGTCGCAAAGAAGCAGATATGAGCATCACGGAAGAAGCGCTCTCCATTATTGAAAATGATGAAGTGATGGTGAATCGCAGGAGCACTGTCTTGTTTCAACCTCA
This sequence comes from Flavisolibacter sp., assembly GCA_036518315.1. Classification (GTDB taxonomy): domain Bacteria; phylum Bacteroidota; class Bacteroidia; order Chitinophagales; family Chitinophagaceae; genus Flavisolibacter. The sequence goes on from DATDNL010000586.1 coordinate 2,998, forward strand.
TTGGCATAAGGGCGTGGTCGGGATTGTCGCATCCCGGCTAATAGATCACTACTACCGGCCCACCATTATATTGACTCAGAGTGGCGAGTATGTCGCCGGTTCGGCAAGAAGTGTTTCAGGCTTCAACGTATACGAGGCGATCCATCAATGCCGCGATCTCTTGCTCGGCTATGGAGGCCATTTCTATGCGGCCGGCATGACTCTTGAAAACGACAAGGTGGACGCTTTCAAAGAAAAGTTTGAAGAAGTGGTGCAGGCCTCTATTCACCCCGAATTGCTAATACCAGAAATTGTGATCGACGCCGAGATATCCCTTATGGACATCAAGCAGTCGTTTTACGACATTCTTTGCCAGATGGAACCCTTTGGGCCGGACAACTTACGCCCGGTGTTCGTAGCGAAGAAAGTATACAATACCGGATGGAGTAAGGTGGTTAAGGAAAATCATATTAGATTTGTTTTGCAGCAGGGGACTGCAAAGATTACAGGAATTGGGTTCAACATGGCAGAAAAGATGCCTCTTCTTGAAGCGGGTAAAGCAGTGGACGTGGTATTTAAGTTAGACGAAAACGAATGGAACGGTGAGAAAAGCCTTCAATTAAAAGTACTTGATGTGAGGATCACACAGTCGCAATAGAGGCATCGCGATGCAGAAGAAATCACCCAATGGACAGTGCTGCGACTATTCACCTTCCCCACTCATTATAGGAATTTACCCGTTCTACTCTCCTTGTTTGATTTCATATCCGCCGGTCTTCCGGCGAATACCAGTTCACCGCCAGCATCACCTGCTTCGGGGCCAAGATCTATCACCCAATCCGCGCTCTTGATGACATCAGTATTGTGTTCGATCACAATAATGGAGTGTCCCTGGTCTATCAGGGCATTAAAAGAAGCAAGCAACTTCTTAATATCATGAAAATGCAGACCCGTAGTTGGCTCGTCAAATACGAACAAGATCTTTTCCGAGTTCTTTCCTTTGCCTAAAAAAGAGGCGAGCTTCACCCTTTGGGCTTCGCCGCCGGATAAAGTATCAGAGGATTGTCCCAACTTCACGTATCCAAGACCGACTTCACTTAAAGGCCTTAGGCAATTAGCTAAGCCTTTTTCATCCTGGAAGAACTCAATGGCTTCATCTACACTCATTTCAAGTACCTCGTAAACGTTCTTGCCTTTATACTGCACTTCCAAGACTTCTTCTTTGAAGCGGCGGCCATGACAAACTTCACAAGTAAGGTGAACATCGGCGAGGAATTGCATTTCCACTATCTTTTCTCCTTCTCCCTTACATGCGTCACAACGACCACCATCGACATTAAAAGAGAAATGTTTGGGCTGGAAGCCGCGCATCTTACTCAAAGGTTGGGAAGCGTATAAGTCACGGATGTTGTCCCAGGCCTTGATATAAGTCACCGGGTTGCTTCGTGATGACTTTCCAATCGGGTTCTGATCCACCATTTCTATTTGTGCGATATCATCGGTATCTCCTTTAATGGCACGGTGGAAACCCACCTTATCAGCTGCTTCTCCCTGCAGTTTTTTCAAGGCGGGATAAAGGATATGCTTAATAAGGGTGGTCTTACCACTACCGCTTACACCACTAACAACGCACAATAAATTCAAAGGAAATTCAACCGTAATATCCTTCAGATTATGTTGCCTTGCGCCTTCGACGATAATAGAACCTTTTGGCTTCCTTAGTTTTTTTGGGGGGTCGATCGTCAGCTCGCCCTTTAAATATTTACCGGTAAGACTTTCCGGGTTTGAAATAATCGAATCGTAATTTCCCTCTGCAATGACTTCCCCGCCAAGATGCGAGGCCAAGGGTCCCATGTCGACAATATGGTCGGCTTCGCGCATCATCATTTCGTCGTGTTCCACCACAACGACTGTGTTACCGAGGTCACGGAGTTCTTTAAGTACTTTGATTAAATTGAAGGTGTCTCTTGGATGCAAACCAATAGAGGGTTCATCTAAGATATATAATGAGTTGGTAAGATTGCTTCCGAGGCTTCGGGTTAACTGAATACGCTGGCTTTCACCCCCGCTCAACGTATTGGCAAGGCGGTTTAAAGTAAGGTACCCGAGGCCAACACTTAACATCGTATCGATACGATGATTAATTTCTATAAGAATGCGCTTCGCCACCTGTTTCTCGTAATCAGTAAAGTTCTTTTCGGCGTTAGCAAACCATTCTTTCAGATCGGCGATCGGCATTTCGCTTAGCTCACCGATATGCCTACCATTGACTTTCACATACAATGCCTCTTTTCGCAAGCGATAACCCTGGCAATCTGGACAAAGCGTTCTTCCTCGGTACCGGCTTAATAGGACACGGTATTGAACTTTGTACAGATTCTGTTCTACCTCTTTGAAGAAGTCATTAATCCCATATACATGCTGATTTCCTTCCCAAAGAACGCGATATTGCTCTTTAGTCAGATCAGCAATAGCTTTGTGTACAGGGAAGTCAAACTTCCTTGCTGCTTTTATGAAGCTCTCCTTCCACTTACCAAGCTTTTCTCCTTTCCAGGGTGCTACGGCTCCCTCGTATACGCTCAATAACCTGTTCGGAATAACCAGGTCTTCGTCGATACCGAGTACGAGGGAAAAACCTTCGCAGGTGGGACAGGCGCCGAAAGGGTTATTGAAAGAGAACAGGTTGGGCGTCGGCTCTTCGAAGTTTATACCATCCAACTCGAAACGGTTATTGAAGTGAAGAATCTTTTCTCCGTCTACTTCAACATAAACATCACCCTCTCCTTCGTAAAATGCAGTTCCTATAGAATCAGACAAACGGTGTTGGTCATCTTCATCAAAGGCCTTGGCGACAATACGGTCAATGAGTATGTAAACATTCTCAGGGTATTTGAACGCCCGCAGAAAGTCTTCTGAAGATTCCATCAGTTCTTCGATTCGGTAGATGGTTCCCTCCTGGACAGGGTTTTCTTTTTGCGAATGGGAAAAGGGCGAGACATAAATCCTGGAGAATCCCTTTTGCATGAGGATGTTCATTTCCTCCTTAGCGTCCCTGTTGCGGTGTTGCTTGAATGCCGACAGCAGGTAAACCTTGCTGCCCTCTTTTAATATTGAAATGGCTTCGAGGACATCTTTTACATCGTCTTTCTTCACGACTCTGCCAGAAACCGGAGATATCGTTTTACCCGCCCTGGCAAAAAGCAGGCGGAGGTAATCATAGATCTCGGTCATACTGCCGACAGTACTCCGGGGCGTCCGTGTGATTACCTTTTGCTCTATTGCAATGGCCGGTGACAAACCCTTGATATAATCCACGTCCGGCTTGTCCATCCTATTAAGGAACTGGCGGACATAGGCGCTTAGACTTTCTGCATAGCGCCTTTGTCCCTCGGCAAAAAGGGTATCTATAGTGAGAGAGGATTTGCCCGAACCGGAGACGCCCGTCACTACAATAAGTTTGTTCCGGGGAATGGCTACATCAATATTTTTGAGGTTATGAACCCTGGCGCCTTTGATGAAAATTGGGTCGTTATGATTCACCACCTGCCCGTTGCTCTTTCGTTTCGCTACCTTTTCTTTCATTTTTAAACTTGGTCTGCAAAAATACGGTCTCTTGCTAAAACTTTTAGTTTATAACGTTAACAGTTCTTTGGGAGAAAAGTTTGGAGCGGGGACAACAAATATTGTGAGAATTAAAAAAGTATTCTATTTTTAGGTCACAAATCCGAATAAGCACAAACCCACAAACTACACTTAGCCTATAGTTAAAACTTCTACTCTAGTTATTTATTACTGAAACTTTAAGCCGAAATCCATATCCCTAACCGCCTAAAACTGTAGGAGTTTATGAATTTATTATCCAAACTGTCCGACCAGGAGTTGATCAGCTCTTTCAACTCCGGAAATGTAAACGCATTGGAGGTCCTTGTATTGCGTCATAAGGATAAACTTTATACTTCCATTTTCTTTTTAGTTAAAGACAAATACCTCGCCGAAGACATTTTCCAAGATGTATTTATCAGGATTATTGATACTATCCGAAGCGGGCGCTACACCGACGAAGGCAAGTTTTTGCCCTGGGCCATGCGTATTGCGCATAATCTCTGTGTAGACCATTTTAGAAAAGTTAAAAGAACGCCCACAATTAAGAATAGCGAGGACCAGGACATATTCGAGGTGCTAAACTTCACGGAAGATTGTGCGGAAACGAAGATGATCAAAAGGCAGAGCTATAACCGAGTGAAGGACATGCTCGACCTGTTGCCGGAAGACCAAAGAGAGGTGATCATTCTGCGCCACTATGCCGATATGAGTTTTAAAGAGATCGCGGCTGTCACCAATTGCAGTATTAATACGGCTTTGGGAAGAATGCGGTATGGCCTGATCAACCTGCGTAAGATGATGATGCAAAAACAAATTGCCCTTTAAATTTTGAAAATTAAAATAGAGAATGGTAATTTTAATTATGAACGTGCTGCAGAGCTTCATCCACCCATTGCTACCAAATACTCTATCAACTTCTTGTCATTCTTACTCTCCCACTACACGCTTGCCGTAGGAGGTTGAATAAGAATGACGCCCAATTGAGAGCCCTCGTAATTGAGGGCTTTTTTATTGAGTCCCTTCGACAAGCTCAGGGTGACAATTTGAGGTCTGAAATTTGAGATTGGCGTGCCCTGAGTGACCGAAGTCGTTTGCAAGTAGAGAAGTTAGGAAAGGGTAAGGTTGCCTTTAGGATTAGCCCTGGATTACATCATGATTGCCTTTGCCCTGCCTTTTGGTTACCATAGGTTGTCCTTATGGTAAAGTCCCTATAAGGTCCCTATAAGGTCCCTATAAAGTCCCTATAAAGTCCCGGTAAGCTGGAAGGAAAAATGTGAAATAAAAAATGCAAAATGTAATAAGAGGGTCATTTGATTATCGTGTCGGCTGATCGAGCAATTATAGATAAAAACTTCGGCTTCGTCAATGACGCGTCGTTTTATTTTTTCTTTTCGTTTGGCCGGAAAGATGTGAGGATGCGAAGCTGTGACGAGCGAATGTGTGTGGGTCAAACAAGGGGGAAAATAACCCCGGCGTTTATTGCCGGGGGAAGACTATTAGGCTGGTTAGGTGCATCAGTTCAATTTGTACTTTCCCAGGTCGGCAGGGTTGGTGATATTGATGAATTCAAGCTTTCCTGCGTTTTCTCCTTGTGCAATTTTGAGGAAGATATCCAGTGATTTCCAGTAGTCGTGGTTCCGGTTCGCGTCGAGAACCAGCAAGTGGGCCATGATGATGTTGCCGGCCATCTCTACGAGGCGACGCGCATGGAAGTCAGTGTACTCCGTGTTATTGAGTTCCATTACTTTTTCGGAAGCGTATTCATAATCGTTCGTCATCTCTATGATATGGTTCCTGTAGCCAAGTAATTCCGGTTTGATATCGAGCTTCTCATATTCCCTCATTTTTGCGAGGTACCCTCCAGTAGTGACACCTCTCACAGCCGCTACGACCTGTAGTTGGGTCGTGCCTTCGTAAATGCTAGTGATGCGCGCATCGCGGTAGATCCGTTCGATGGGATAGTCCTTCATAAATCCTGAACCTCCATGTATCTGCAGGGCGTCATAGGCCACCTGGTTGCAGATCTCAGAAGAAAGGCCCTTAGCCATTGGGGTGTATATATCAGCCAGTTTTTGGTAGGCCTTCATTTCATTGCGCTCCTCGGGCGTAAGAGACCGTTCTTTAGAAATATGGTCATACGCTTTATAAACGTCCACGAATCGTCCTGTTTCATAGAGTAGCGAGCGTATAGCATCTACCCTAGCTTTCATCTTAGAGATCATCTCATATACAGCGGGAAACTTAGAGATACTGCTTCCAAACTGCACCCTTTCTTTTGCATAGGACACCGCTTCACGATAAGCCGCATCGGCTATGCCTACGGATTGCGCCGCTATACCGAGACGTGCCCCATTCATCAAAGCCATTACATACTTTATCAAACCGAACTTACGCTGACCAACTAATTCTGCCGGAGCATTCCTGAATACTAACTCACAGGTGGGCGATCCAATTATTCCTAATTTATGCTCGATACGTCTCACCGTCACAGAATTGCTGTTGCGATCATAGATAAACATCGAAAGTCCGCGACCATCGGATGTTCCTTCTTCGGACCTTGCGAGTACGAGAGATATATGCCCATCACCATTGGTGATGAAACGCTTTACACCATTCAGATACCACTTGCCGTCGACCTGCGTAGCTTTCAGTTGAACTGCTTGCAGGTCACTACCTGCATCTGGTTCGGTAAGGTCCATGGCTGCTGTTTCTCCAGCGGATATGCGAGGCAGGTATCTTTCCTGTTGCTCTTCATCGGCAAATTCGTGAATGGTTTCCGCACAGTCCTGCAAGCCCCAAATGTTTACGAATCCTGCGTCTGCTCTTGACACCATATCAGCTGCCATGATGTAAGGAACAATGGGAAAGTTGAGCCCATCGAATTTGCGGGGAAGTGTGATTCCCATCAGCCCCGCTTTTACAATGGCATCGAGGTTCTTTTTTGTGCCCGATGCATAGTGAACATGGCCATCAATCAATTTAGGCCCTTCAGCGTCGACCGCTTCGGCATTGGGTGCAATTGTATTGGCGCAGATGTCACCAACAATTTCCAGTACTTTGTCATAGCTGTCCATGGCATCCTCGAAATCAACAGGGGCATAGTCAAACTTCTGATGCTCTGTAAAATTTCTTTCCTTGAGTGCTACAATCTTTTGCATTAGGGGGTGCGTAAGATGGAACTTGAGTTCGGCGGTATCATGATAAAAGTTACCCACGGCGGAATGTTTTAATTTTTTCGATCTCCGGAGGGCCGGAGCTGGTTTCGACCTGGCAAAGAGGGCTAGTGCAATAACTCTTCTCGCATTTTGCAGGAGAGCTATTTGATGTTCTTCTTATAATATTGGATCATCTTAGGAATGATATTCTCAAGATTGCCATGTATTACGTAATCGGCCATTTTGTTGATTGGTGCATTGGGATCATTGTTGATCGAAATGACCATTGCTGATTCCTGCATGCCGGCAATGTGTTGTATCTGGCCAGAGATGCCACAGGCGATGTAGAGTTTCGGCCTAACGGTTATACCCGTTTGACCTATCTGCCTTTCCTTTTCAGCGAAGCCTGCGTCGACGGCAGCTCTTGAAGCTCCCACTTCAGCACCGATAGTATGTGCCAGTTCGTGTAGCAGGTTGAAGTTCTCTTTGGAACCCACACCATATCCTCCTGCAATTACAATCGAAGAATCTTTAAGGTTGATTTTTGAAGATTCAATCCGGCGTTCAATGATCTTAACAGCGAAAGCAGCATCATCCAGGTACTTAGCCACGTCAATCTTCAGCACCTCGGCTTCATTGGTAGCCGCAATAACCTCCTTTTTCATGACTCCTTCCCGCACTGTTGCCATTTGCGGGCGATTATCGGGATTTACAATAGTTGCGACAATATTCCCACCGAAAGCGGGACGAATCTGATATAAGAGGTTCTCGTATTTCTTTCCTGATTTTTTATCCTCGTAATTACCAATCTGCAAGTCGGTACAGTCTGCCGTCAATCCGCTACCGAGCGAAGAGGAAATACGCGGTCCAAGATCGCGGCCAATTGAAGTGGCACCCATCAATACGATCTGCGGTTGTGTTTCCCTAAACAGTTCGACAGCAATTACTGTGTGCGGCAGGGTTGTGTAAGGATAGAGGCGCGGATCGTCTGCAACATAAACGATGTCTACTCCATATTGACTTACCTCTTTCTCTACTCCTGCCAGGTTGTTCCCTATCACGAGGGCTTCGAGTTGTACATTCAATTGGTTGGCGAGGGAGCGACCCTTTGTGAGAAGCTCGAAGCTTACCTCCTGTATTCTGCCTTCTTCTATCTCGCAGTAAACGCAAACGTTATTCATTGTTCTGCCTTTATTGGATTGCAATAGGAATGATTTTAGCCTATGGTGTGGTTGGTTATGAGTTCTTGCATCAACCAGTCGATATCATCATCGACCGGTGTCAGCACTTTTGATTCTTTCGCCTGGAAGACGATGTTCTCTACCTGCCTGACCTTAGTAGGTGAGCCGCCTAATCCTAACTGGGCCAGGTCACTGTCCACGTCCTTTGCGCACCATTCGGTGATGTTCAGATAGGGTTTGTCATTATTGTTTACCAGGTAATCGTCCGAAACATTATGCCTTTCGGAAAGAGTGGTTGCCATTTTATATTTCATGAGCCGTTTGGCATTCCTGGGCCTACATTCAGGGGCAGTGCCATTGGCGGTAATCAGCAAAGGCAGTTGGCCCTCTACTATTTCAAAGCCTCTTTCGAGTCGGCGTTTTACACGGATCGTCTTGCC
>DATDNL010000587.1:0-6615 GCA_036518315.1 Flavisolibacter sp.
GTGGGCAAGAAAAGGTTGGATATAATTGTTGAAGGAAATGTTTTAATTGAGCTAAAAGCAGTTGGGGAATTGGATAATGCCTGCGTAAATCAAATAATCAACTATCTAAAAGTATTTGATTTAGAAGTTGGACTATTATTGAATTTCGGGGCTACCAGTCTACAATTCAAAAGATTTGTTCATTAATCAGTGTAATCATTAAAAATCATTAAATCTGTGATTTAATCTGTGATCTATGTTTGAGAGTTTACAAGACCGGTTAGAAGGCGCGTTTAAAAATCTTAAAGGTGAAGGCCGCATTACCGAGTTAAATATTGCAGCAACTGTAAAGGAAATACGCCGTGCATTGGTAGATGCCGACGTGAACTATAAAATAGCCAAGGAATTTACCGATAGTGTAAAGGACCAGGCGCTGGGTGAAAAGGTTATTACTGCCATTAGCCCCAGCCAATTGATGGTGAAGATCGTAAAGGACGAACTGGTGAAGCTAATGGGCGGCGAAGCCGCTCCATTCAATGCCAAGGGTGCTCCTGCAGTCATCCTGGTAGCCGGCTTGCAAGGCTCGGGTAAAACAACCTTTAGTGCGAAACTGGCTAACTTCCTCAAAAAACAAAAACTTTCGCCCATGCTGGTGGCCGGCGACGTTTACCGTCCTGCTGCCATGGAGCAGCTGCGTGTCTTAGGTGAACAAATCGGCGTCGACGTCCACATTGAACTGGAAAATAAGAACCCTGTCGAGATCGCAGAAAATGCTATCAGGGAAAGCCGCAGCAAGAACAAAAATGTAGTGATCATCGACACGGCTGGTCGCCTTGCCATCGACGAGGCCATGATGACTGAAGTGGCCAATATCAAAAATGCTGTCAATCCGCAGGAGATTCTTTTTGTCGTAGATAGTATGACCGGGCAGGATGCGGTGAATACGGCCAAAGCGTTTAACGATCGCCTCGATTTCTCGGGAGTTGTCTTAACAAAACTGGACGGTGACACCCGTGGCGGTGCTGCTCTTTCCATCAAGTACACGGTTAACAAGCCTATTAAGTTTGTGAGCAGCGGCGAAAAGATGGACACGCTTGATGTGTTCTACCCGGAAAGGATGGCCCAGCGTATCCTTGGAATGGGTGACATCACTACACTCGTTGAAAAGGCCCAGGCGCAATTTGATGAAGAACAGGCAAGAAAGCTGGAGAAGAAGATCCGTAAGAACCAGTTCGACTTTGCCGACTTCAAGCAACAGCTCGAGCAGATCAAGAAGATGGGAAACCTCAAAGACCTAATGGCCATGATCCCAGGTGTTGGTAAGGCTATCAAGGATATCGATATAAGCGACGATGCTTTTAAAGGTATCGAGGCGATCATTAACTCCATGACTCCCGAGGAAAGGTCAAACCCAGACCTTATCGACGGCAGTCGCAAGAAACGCATTTCCAAGGGCTGTGGAAAGGATATTTCTGAGGTCAACGCCTTCATGAAGCAGTTCGACCAGATGCGGGAAATGATGAAGACGATGAATAAGATGCCAATGGGAAGGATGATGCCGGGTATGAAGAGGTAAAACGGTCTAAACCTCTCTCGACCACTTATACAAGGTTTAACATTTTTATCAAATCTTTATTGCGTTTTTCCGAGGCATATCTTAGTTTTGCCGCTCAATCATTATTTGTTCACCGCATTTAAATTTCTATTTAAGATGCCAGTTAAAATCCGTTTACAAAGACACGGGTCGAAGAAAAGACCCTTCTACTTCATTGTCGTTGCAGATGCACGCAGCCCCCGCGATGGTAAATTCATTCAAAAACTCGGTACCTACAATCCACTGACTACTCCTGCCACTGTGCAGTTGGATCGTCAACGTGCATTGGACTGGTTACACAAAGGTGCTCAACCAACTGATACCGTAAGAAAGATCTTATCATATAAAGGTGTGCTTTATCTCAAGCATTTATTGCGTGGGGTAACGCTTGGCTTGTTTGATGAAGCAACAGCGATGACGAAATTCCAGAGTTGGCATTCTGAGCATGAAGCCCAGATCCGCAAACGCCAGGAAGAAGCTCAACGTGAAAGACGCAGCAGAAGGAACCCGCCGTATCAACGTCGCGACAGAAGACCTGCCGGTGGCACTTCCGAAGGCTAAATCCCAACCAAGACCTTCAAGAAATTAAATCCTCTCTTTTGAGAGGATTTTTTTATACCAGTCTTCAGACGCAGCCCGGTTCACTTTCTGTACTGACCGCATCCACTTTTCCCTCTCAGCGTGATACGTATCACCATTATCGCTAACCGTGGTCATTGGATTGGGAGAGTCAAAAAATTGACTTTCGCTTACCCCTTAAAACCTAACCAGTGGAACTACGTGTCTTCCAAAATACGACGATCGACGAGGTAAAAGAAAGGTTCTCCCATTACTTTCCTTTCCTGAAACTTGAGTTCTTCATATACCATCATCACACAGAAGACTCGCCGCAGAAGAAGGAAATCTATAAAGGCAACTATCTTGAAGAGACCTCCGAGTTTTTTAAAGAAGGAACCATTTACTTCTCTCCGGGTACTACTATAGCCGAATTAGAACAAGAGTTCCAGATAGAGCTAGGTCTTGCAGCAAGGATCTACAGGAGATCCATCGACACATGGCACGACACTTCTCAGACCGCCCACCTTAGCCTTGCAAAGCAAAACAGTATGGGCGGAGGAATGGTAAGGGCCAAATTCAATATGCATACCCTGTTTCTGTAACTATATTAAAGAACCAAAAATCTTTCGTTATGGATGATGTTATTAATGCAAAAGAACTTCCCCAAACCTATCACATACCTCGTATTGGGGACGACGCACCTTCATTTGTTGCCCAATCCACTCAAGGCCCTGTCAAGTTTCCACAGGACTTCGCAGGCAAATGGATCATTCTTTTTAGCCACCCTGCCGACTTCACTCCTGTGTGCACGTCCGAATTCATGACGTTTGCGAGCCTTGAACAGGAATTCGCTCAACTGAATACTCAACTTGTCGGACTTTCTGTCGACGGCCTGTACAGCCATATTGCCTGGCTCAGGACCATTAAAGAAAAGATCGAGTTTCGAGGGTGGAAGAACCTGGAAGTAAAGTTTCCACTGATCGAAGACATCACCATGGAAGTGGCGAAAAAGTACGGAATGATTCAACCGCATGAAAGCACTACGAAAGCTGTCAGGGCCGTGTTCTTCATCGATCCAAAAGGTATCGTACGGGCCATTATATATTATCCTCTTTCACTCGGCAGGAACTTCGAAGAGTTGAAGAGAGTGATTGTTGGATTACAGACAGTCGATCAATATGGAGTTGCACTTCCAGCCGACTGGAAGCCTGGCGAAGATGTGATCGTTCCGCCGGCTAATAGCTGCGGGGCTGCTGAGGACCGTATGGCAGGAAAGGAAAAAGAGGTCTATTGCAAGGACTGGTTCTTTTGCATGAAGCCTCTGAGGTTAGAACTAGAACATTCTCTCAACTAAATATTCTTTCTCGGATTGGTGGCATAAAAGAGCAAACGGTATCCTGTTTGCTCTTTTAATTTCCGGCAAACGGCTACATCGCTTTTCACCAGGATTTCTCCTTGGAAAATAAAAACGGGCGGGACCGGGAATTAGAACTTGCTAATGGCTCTCAAGAGCTCTTCTTCTGTAAATGGTTTCTTCAAAAACCCATCGGCTGCCTTTGACAGGCTTCTTTGAACTTCGGGGGCGGCGGTTCCGGCAGAAAAGAAAACAAGGGGAATATTACGGACGGCTTTATCGCTGCGGGCAAGGCGTAAGAATTTCCTTCCGTCCGTTTCCGGCATCATGATATCGCATAAAATAAGGTCGGGTTCCACCCTTTTGGCCATTTCAAAGCCTTCACCACCCTCTTCTGCTGTAAACACGTCGTAGTCGTGCAACTGAAGGAGTTCCGCGGTGTTCTCCCTTATTTCATCATTATCCTCTATGATCAGGATTTTCTTCACCTTTCAAAACTATCATTCCGAACATAGAAGAAATATGAGTTTTATCACCCTGTCTAATAATTATGGACAGTCAAGTCCCTGTTTTAAGGTAAGCTGGAGGAAAGATTCTAATATTAACCTTTTTGTCGGTGGAACCTGGAGGCTAATCCTCCTTCTTTTGGGGGAATTGAACAGTAAAAGTGGTTCCCTCGTTTTCTTTGCTTACAAAGCTGATCTCTCCGTCGAGCAGCTCGACATAGCGTTTCACTATGTTCAAACCGAGGCCGGTTCCCTGGATGTTGGTGGCATTTTTAGCCCTGAAGAATTTGTCGAAAAGCTTCTTTTGGGCCTCGGCCGGGATCCCGATCCCTTCGTCCCTCACGGCAAAACTTGCATTGCCTTTATCGATCCCTGCAGTGACATATATGGTTCTTCCTTCTGGGGAGTACTTAACCGCATTGGAAAGAAGATTGAGCAGCACATTCCGGATGATCTTCTTGTCCTGGTAAACCATCACTTCCCCCTTGTAATCAAAATTGACCTGCTGGTGTTTTCTTTTCGACATCCCTTCCGTTTCCTCAATAGCGTCTTCGATAAACTCTTTGAGGTTGAACTCCGAATTGTGTGCCTCCACCTTGCCCTGTTCCAATTTCTCCAGCGATAGAAAATCATCAAGTATGCTGGTAAGGTTCTTTACCGACGATTTAATTCGGTCAATGTGTTTCTTCCTTTTCTCTTCCTGGTCGGGGTTCACATAATGCTCCACGAGCGACGTGCTGGATAAAATGGCACTTAATGGTGTGCGGAATTCGTGCGAAGCAATAGATACGAACCTCGACTTCATTTCGTTCAGTTCCTTCTCCTTTTCAAGGGCATACGTAAGCTCGAGCGTCCTCTCCTTTACCTTGTTTTCCAGGTCTTCATTTGCCCTAAGCAATTGTTCCTCAGCCAATTTCCGCTGCGTGATATCGCTCCGTATAGCCAGGTACTGGTAGGGCTTACCCTTATCATTTAAGAAAGGAACAATGGTCGTATCTACCCAATAGATGGTTCCGTCCTTAGCCCTGTTTCTCAATTCCCCTCTCCAGATCTTGCCATTGGCGATGGTCACCCAGAGGTTGCGGATAAACTCTTTCGAATGGTAGCCGGAATTGATGATCTTATGGTCCTGCCCCAGCAGTTCCTCTCTTGAATATTTCGAGATCTTACAAAAGTTCTCATTAACATGTTTGATGATGCCCTTCTGGTCCGTAATGGCGACGATAGCGGATTCGTCCAATGCATGTTTGTAGTCCGACATCTCGGACTCGGTTTGCTGCAACCGGGTCTCCAGCTCCTTGTTGAGACCCTTGATCTTCTCCTCGGTCCGGATCTGGCTGGAAAGATCATGAATTACCTTACCATATCCCACCACGTCACCTTCTTCATCTTTCAGTGCGGTCATGACAACACTGGCCCAGTAGGTACTTCCGTCTTTGCGCACCCTGTATCCCTCGTATTCCAACCTCCCTAGCTGTTCGGTTTTCTCGAGATGCTTCTGCGGCTCTCCCCTCTTTACTTCTTCGTCGGTATAAAATATTGAAAGATGTTTCCCTACGATTTCCCTTTCGGTGTAGCCGTTTACCTTTTCAGCGCCTCCACTCCAGTTGGTTATGTAGCCATTGGTGTCGACGATCATGATGGCATGATCCTTCACGCTGTCGAGTAAGAGGTTGTAATTCCTCTGGCCAAATTGGGAAATTGTTTTTGACATGGTAAGACTGTACTAAAATAAGGGATAAGCTTATACGGCTGAGAAGTTTTCGGTGGAGAAATGTTAAAGCCCGACCTGGCCGGGCTCCAACTATTGCCAAGTAAAGCCTGCTTCCTATTTGATCGTGTACCTGAAACCGGCATAGATGGTGCGGCCGGTGACCGGTCCCCAAACCAGCGATGCATCAAAATATGGGCTAAAGGGTTGATCTGCAGCGAGAATCGCATTCTTCTGGAAATAATTCGTAAGATTCTCACCTCCCAGGTAGGCATCGAACAACTTCTTCTTTCCAAACGTTTTACTAACCTGCGCACTCATCAAAACATAGGACGGAGAATAACTGTCTAGTTTATAGGCGTCCGGGTTGGCCTCGGTCGAAGGAATCCTTTTCCTGCCGTTGTAGTTGATCGTATAATCCAGCTTCCAGCCATTGAGTTCGTAGGCAAGGTTGGCAAAGGCCCTGTTGGCTGCCGTCAATGGCTTCTGCAACAACTGGTTCCCATACGTGGTCTTAACATCGTAGTAGCGATAAGCCAAACGAACATCAAAATGAGTAACGGGTGTGACGTTTAACTCTGCCTGCAAACTATTGGAGTACGATTTACCTGCGAGGTTATAAAACTTCACCTGCCTCGCATCTTCAACATCCACTACCACCTGGTTCTGGAAATCATTGCGGTAGAAATCAACTCCGAAAGAAGCATCCTTATGAAAAAGCTTAAACTTTTGATCAACACTGATGCCTTTGTTCCACGCAACTTCGGGTTGTAAGCCATAAGCCTTGTTGTTGTCTCCATTGTTTTCAATAACAATCTGTCTGGAGCTCACCAATACACCAATGTTCTCTGCAAAGATGTTAGCGGTTCGCTGTCCACGGCCTGCGTTCAGTCGGAACGTCGTTCCCTTTATT
>DATDNL010000588.1:0-2495 GCA_036518315.1 Flavisolibacter sp.
ATGACGACTGCATGTGTTCATTACAGGGCAACAGGAAAAACAAACCTGCTTAACATAGCGAGGAAAGCTGCTGATTATCTCTATCGCTTTTATGATACCGCCAGCGCTGAAACTGCAAGAAACGCGATTTGCCCTTCGCACTATATGGGTTTAATTGAATTGTATAGGACTACCGGTGATGAAAAATATAAGTCGCTTGCCAGGAAGCTAATTGATATACGTGGAGCCGCCGTCGGTTCGGATGACAATTCAGACCGTTACCCCTTCACGGAAATGCAGGAAGTGCAAGGGCATGCCGTAAGAGCCAATTATTTGTTTGCGGGTGCTGCGGACTTATATGCGGAAAATGGCGACACGGCTTTGCTGAACACCTTAGATAGAATGTGGGATGATGTAGTGAATCATAAAATGTACATAACGGGGGGTTGTGGCTCGTTGTACGATGGTGTTTCAAATGATGGGACGTCGTATAATCCAAACGATGTTGAGAAACTACACCAGGCTTACGGAAGAAAATACCAGTTGCCGAATCTCACTGCCCATAACGAGACTTGTGCCAATATCGGAAATGTGTTATGGAACTGGCGAATGCTCCAGATAACTGGTGAAGCAAAGTATGCTGACATAGTTGAACTGGCCTTATACAATAGTGTCCTGTCGGGGATTAGCTTAAATGGCAAAAACTTCCTGTACACCAATCCCCTCGCCTATTCCGACGAACTTCCTTTTAAGCAACGTTGGTCTAAAGACAGGGTGCCTTATATTTCCTTATCAGATTGTTGCCCACCCAATGTTGTTCGAACGATTTCGGAAGTGAGCAACTACATGTACAGCCTGTCAAAAGAAGGGTTGTGGGTGAATTTGTATGGTGGAAATCATCTTACTACAAAACTTGAAGACGGCTCTACAATCAAGCTCGTACAGAAAACCAACTATCCATGGGATGGTACCATCGGATTTCAATTCGACGAGGCGCCAACGAAACCGTTCTCTGTCTTTTTACGGATACCGGGCTGGTGTCACAATGCAAAAATTCTCTTGAACGGAAAGTTATTCGCCACCAAGAGCAATGGTGGAGAATATGTGGAAGTAAAAAGAGACTGGCGCAAAGGAGACCAATTGCAAGTTCTCCTGGACATGCCTGTTGCAATGATTGAGGCCAATCCACTGGTGGAGGAGACAAGGAACCAGGTTACAGTCAAACGTGGCCCCGTAGTGTATTGCCTGGAATCTGTTGATCTCAATAAGAACACTTCGGTATTCGGAGTCGGTATTCCAACGAACGCTCAATTCAAACTAAGTCCAATAAAGATCGATAACAGTAGCATTGTCAGTTTGGAAACAACTGCTGAAAAGCTCGATAATGGACAATGGAATGATCAATTGTATAAAGAGGTATCAAAGAAACCTGTAGAAAAGATCCAGGTGAGACTAGTACCCTATTATGCCTGGGGCAATAGGGGGCATACCGAGATGTCTGTCTGGCTACCTGCAATTAAATAGATCTTATTTTTCCGGTGTCTCAATAACGACTGGTCCTAATAAGCCTGCAGGCAATAACGGTTTCCCTTCCATTTTGAAAGGATAAGCCGTGTATGTAACTCTTTTTTCTTTGGGTAAATGGCTATCGCCAACTAACCGATTATTCCATGTGTTTACCACTTCGATGCGGATGGTATTCTTTCCTTTCTTTAGCGCTTTTGAAATATCAACCCGGTAGGGCGCTGTCCAAGCCACGCCACAATCAACTCCGTTTACGTATACCTGCGCCAGGTTATTCACCTTACCCACATTCAACCAGGTTGATCTGCTTTTTTGCTGGTGGAAATGGAAAGTATTGGAATAAACTGCAGTGCCGGAATAGTAACGAATGCTGGAATCGGGATTCTGTGTCCAGTCTGACAGTTGATCAAATTTCAGGGGCCGTTTTGGGCCGCCAATAGAGGGATCAAATTGTACAGTCCAGGGGCCGCTGATGGTCTGAATTGTCTTTGTTTGCGTCCGGTTGGCACCCGACTTGGCTGAAGTTTCTTTTGTTGATTGTTTAAGCACTACAAACAAAGAAGCATTCCTATCGAGGAAAACAGGAAGCCTGGTTCTCCCATTTTCGAACTGCCAGTTCTTCGCCAAACCGATTTCTCCTGTTACCGGGTTCCATAGCTCCGGAATTTTTCCGCTTACTCTTAGCGACAAATTAATTGACCGCGCTGAATCTTCCTGGTTAGAAATAAAGTAGATATCGACTCCACTTCCACTGCGGTGTGTCCATGCAATTCGTTCCGCTCTTTGTCCATTTTGATCTGTGGCGGTGAAGTCAGGATATATCCCGAGGGAAGAAAACGATTCCTTATTGTAAGGACCAACAATGATTCTTCCTTTTCCTATTTTAGCCAAGTCCCTTTGTGTCGCAGCGCCCGAAGAGAAGATTGCCTTGTTTATTTTTTCAATTGCCAGGTCATTCGCTTTTGCGTTCAACAATCCGCATGACCTACTGA
>DATDNL010000589.1:0-2022 GCA_036518315.1 Flavisolibacter sp.
CCATCGCCATCGAAAGAATAGGGTGAATTGCCTTGTGAAGATTGCATGGCCAAGAATGGCTGTGCCTATGGGAACCAAGGCAAAGATTCCTTTGGTCATTACTGCGCATCCTGCGAGCAAGGCACCGAGAATCAAATCCAAAACTCTAAGTCGTTCGAACAGATTATAGAAATGGTAGACAGCGCCGACAATTAGCGCTAATAAATAAGGTTCGGCTCGAACATCCACATTGGACATCAATAGATGCTGAGCTGCCAATAGTACAATTACTGAAACTTGAGCAACGCCAATATTGTATAGTTTTTTTGCTAGTAAAAAAGTGTAAAACGCACCCAGCAGAATAAACATCAAGGCAGGAAGCCGGTAACTCCACTCGCTCACTCCAAAGATTTTGAAGCTGAAGGCAGCCATCCAAAAGGGAAAGTGAGGCTTGTCGAGCCAGTCGACTCCATAAACGTAGAGGTTAATGAAGTCGTTTCTCTGCACCATGGCTTTGGAGATGGAGGCGTAAAGGGCAGGATCATTTGAAAAGAAAGGAACGGCAATGCCTGAAAAGTTTACAAAGACCTCCAGGAGGAGAAGAGAAAGGAAAAGCTTTTTTGGCAATTGCATTGGTGCGCAAAATTAGCCCGAGCGAGGCTACTTTTTCAAATAATCGTTGTAAATGAATTGCTGGAGCGCCTTGCCTGCGTTCACATCATTCGGTTGGACATTTCCCTGTTCCTCGCGAAGACGGCGACCGGTGACATCGTAAACGAAATACTTGGATGGTTGAACCAGGCCAAAACTGGTGCTGTTGGAAAAAAAGGTAAAGGGAATGTGAGTGGAATCGGTGATGTCGCGGCTAAAGGGAAAGGGTGAAGCGTCCCAACCCATTTGTTTGGTAAGAGTTGCCGACAAATCTATTTGCGAAGCCAGTTTGCTTATATCGAGCCCTTTGTTCTTTTCGATGGCCCCACCTAACCATAGCATGGGAATGCGGAAGTCGTTGACGACTCTTCCTGTGGCGGGGAACCGGATGCCATGATCGGCAGTGATGATGACAACCGTATTTTTCCACCAGGACTGCTGTTTACAATGTGCAATGAAGTCACCTATCACTCCGTCGGTATAATGTACTGAGTTCAAAAACTTAGTGGTTTCATCGTTGCCCTGGAAGACAGGGGCTACGGGAATCTTATAGGGAACGTGGCTGGTGAGCGTAAGCCAACAGTTGAAGAAAGGCTGTTTCCAGTTTGTGAAGTCGTTGACCATATAATTAGTAACAGCGCCATCGGCTATCCCCCACTCGGTTATCTTATCCTTTGAATCGAAGAGGTCCTCTCCCGTGATGCGGTCAAAGTCGCCATGAAGCAAGTAAGATTTGTAATTATCGTAATTAGGATCGCCTCCATAGAAAAAGGTACTGGAATAACCGTGTTGCTTGAACAGGTTAGTCATCAAAGTAAGTTTGGCAGACTTTTGAGGAAAGCGGATGATAGATGTATTCGGCAATGCCGGGTAGCCACTGAAGATGGCAGACATGCCTTTGTGGGTACGATCGCCGCTCGCATAAAAGTTGCTGAAATAGATGCCTTCCTTTTTAAGCCTGTTGAAGTTGGGGGCGATCTCTTTACCCTGCCATGAAAGCCAGGTGGCTTTTGCCGTAAAGCTTTCCCAAACAATGAGGATTACGTTTGGCTTGGCAGCAGTGGTGTCGATCAGTTGTACATGGCTGTGAGAGGAGCGGTATAAACTATCGACAATTTGGATACTCCTTTCATTGGACAGAAAGATGTAGGGATTTTTGACGCCTCTTTCTTTATCGAGAACATCCTGGAAGAAATTCCACGGTGCATTCAGAGCAGAAACGTTTGCAAAGTTGTTGGACGAAAAGTAAACCCAGCTAGGGTTCATTGGCTGCATTTGGATACCCCCGCGAATAGGAATGATCAATAATGCGGTAAAACACAGGATCAGCAGAGCAGAAATAAGCTTTCGTTCTCTTCGAGGGTGAAGAAGAAGCACGGCTTTCCCAATTAG
>DATDNL010000590.1:0-5457 GCA_036518315.1 Flavisolibacter sp.
AGGACTGGAACCCGGATTTTCACAAAAGCAGATTTGCAATAAAAATAATCGTTTACCCATGAAAAGGGAAGCTTATTTTGAAATCCTTCCAATACGCAGGACAATAGGGAAGCTTATTCTCTTCTCTTCATTTTCATTCCACGCTTCATCGATCTCTTTCTCCACCACGTCAACCGGGTTGTTGTTATTTACTTTGATGTAGTTCTGCACGGCAGACCAACTCTGGAAATATCCTTTTAGCTGTTGCCTTTTCCAGTCAAATGAGATTTGAAATTCTTTCGAAGGCAGGGGATCGAAGTCAAACTGCACCGTCTTGTACTCTTCGTCTACAAACCTTCTCTCCTTGTCCCAATAGGAACCGGTAATATCACGATAGAAATGGCTGATTATCCCGGTAACTTTTTCATCTTGCGAATACGGCATGTTGTACATCCAAATGGCAACTACAGCACCTGGCTTTCCTATCCGGGTTGCTTCATTGTGGAAGCGCTTCCAATTGATCCAATGGTAGGCTTGTGCTACTGTAATAAGGTCAAAACTGGTATCAGCAAAGGGAGTATGTTCCGCGGGGCAGATGTGGTATTCGATATTCTCTTTCTTAATGGCATTGCCGATCTGCGCTTGACTAATATCTGAAGCATCCACTTTCTCGAAGTAGTTAGCCAACATTTCGGCAGCCTGTCCATTTCCCGTGGCACAATCCCACGCTCGCTTTCTCTCATTTACAAATTGAAGGATATACTCATACAACTCTACCGGGTAATTCGGCCTGAAGGCAGCGTATATTTTTGATTGACTGGAAAAAAGATCCTTTGTCATCAGGCAAAGCTACATCCTCCCAAGGCTGCCTTGAAAAGGGATTTCCCTGCGGTTAGTAGGCATACTCTACTTGTTTGAATGATGCTGACTATTGATATACTGGAACGACGTTACATCGGGAGTAAGTTGGCTTTTCTGAGAGCTTCTGTGCCGTTAGGAGTGTTAACGGGGGCCTACGTTTTTCAATTGCCTTATCGTTTCTTTCGGGTCCTTCGATGCGAACACGGTATTGCCCGCCACTAAGACATGAGCGCCGGCTTCGAGAATCTTGCCTGCATTTTCAACAGTCACACCTCCATCTATCTCAATCTTCACATCCAGCTTATTGTCGTCAATAATTCTTCTTAGCTCCCGAATCTTATTTAGTGTGTGTGGAATGAATGACTGCCCACCAAATCCAGGATTCACGCTCATAAGTAGAACGATATCGATGTCCCCCAAAATATCGAGTAGCAGGCTGACAGGAGTGTGGGGATTGACGGCAACACCTGCCTCCATTCCCATCGATTTGATCTGCTGAATATTTCTATGGAGGTGAGGACATGCCTCTATATGAACCGATACATGATCCGCACCGGCTTTCTTAAAATCTTCTACATAGCGCTCAGGCTCTAATATCATCAGGTGAACATCGCAAGGCTTCTGGCTGATCTTACTCACCTGGGATATTACCGGAAGGCCGAAAGAAATATTGGGAACGAAGCGTCCGTCCATCACGTCCAGGTGAAGCCAGTCTGCTTCGCTTTCATTCACCATTCTGCATTCGTCTTCCAATCGTAAAAAGTTCGCCGCAAGTAAAGAAGGAGCAATGATCGCCATGTAAGTTATTTGCGGCCGCAATTTAGCTATAGATGCCCATAAGAGAAAATCAAGGAATCCACTAGTATTAAACAATCTATCGTCGACCGGTTTATTTCAACCTGTCTGCCGAGTCTTTAGCCTCTGTAAGTGTTTTATCTAAACCGTAAGCTCTTTGATAATTCGATCTTGCCTCCTCCCTTTTTCCCAAAGCCTGTTGCGTCTTGCCGATCCAATAATAAGGCAGTGCTTCCGATGGAAATACGGTCGTCGTCAACTGGAATGTTTTTAAGGCCTCTGCATATTTCTTCTGATCGTAATAAGTCTGTCCCTTGTCGAGGTAAGCATCAAGGAAATTGTAGTCGTGTTGAATGGCTTCATCAAAATATTGTATGGCCTGTCCATAGTCACCCTTGTTCTCATAGTACAAACCTTTGAAATAATAAGGCTCCGCATGCCGCTTTTCCACATCTACTTTAATAAGCGAGTCAGATAGTGATAAAACTTTTGGGTTCT
This sequence comes from Flavisolibacter sp., assembly GCA_036518315.1. GTDB lineage: Bacteria > Bacteroidota > Bacteroidia > Chitinophagales > Chitinophagaceae > Flavisolibacter. The sequence goes on from DATDNL010000590.1 coordinate 2,134, forward strand.
TAGCCTGTGCATACTCAAACGCCAGTTGGTGAACCAGGTCGACGTCACCGGGAGCATACTGGTAGGCTTCTTCCAAAACAGACAAAGATTCATTCGTTTTGTTTTGTTGGTTCAGAATTTCTGCTTTTACGGTCAAGGCGTCTAATTGCCCTGGATACTGTTTAATAACATCGTTGCAAATGACTAGTGCCTTGTCCAACTGCTGCTTGCTTTCATATCCCTTTGCCAACGAAATACGCAGCGAGATGCTGTTCGGAAGTTTTCTTATCGCTTGCTCGAGGAAACCTATGGCTTTGTCAGAGCTTTCCTGTTTTAATATGGTCGTCAATCTCAATGCATTTTCTTCGGTTGGCTGCAGTTCCCATGCCTTTCGCAGGTCTTTTTCGGCTAATGCCATTTCTCCACCTCCATAAAGCGCCGTTCCCCGCCTAAAATACAAACCCGCGTCATTAGGAGTCTTTTGAATACTGTCCGTCAACTTATCATAAGGTGGCTGCGATAGTTGAGGGTCTTCTTTTGAAGAATCATTACACTTTGCGAGAAAAGAAGAAGCAATCACAAAGGAAAGTAGTCTATGCATGCTCCAAAACTAATGAATGAACAAAAGCTTATGACATAAATCTGACGCTTGTCCTTTCTACCCTTATTACTTTTAAAAAGCGTTAACAGCTATCAAACTCACCTTAATGAAACTGCTTTCACTATTCATTTCTTCCTTCTGCTCCATTGTTATTTATGCCCAGGCAGATACCCTGCACTACCCCGAGGAGACACATTTCAGGAATCTTCAACAGCTAACCTTCGGTGCCGACAATGCCGAAGCCTACTGGAGCTATGACGGCAAATGGATCGTTTTTCAAAGAACAGCACCAAAAGATGGCATTCCCTGCGACCAGATCTTTATTGGGAAAGTCCCCAAAAAAGGAGAGAAGTTCACTTATAAGATGGTAAGTACAGGAAAGGGTAGAACTACTTGTGGCTTTTTTACAAAGGATGGCAAGCATATCATTTATGCCTCAACCCATGAAGCCTCTAATGACTGTCCGCCTGTACCAGACCGCAGCAAGTATGGCAACAGATACATCTGGCCTATTTACAAGAGTTTTGATATCTACATGGCCGACCTCAATGGTAAGATCGTAAGGAAACTAACAGACACGCCTGGCTATGACGCCGAAGCCACCCTATCCCCCGATGGTTCTAAAATGCTCTTCACCTCTGTTCGCAACGGCGACCTCGATCTATACATCATGGATCTGAAAACCGGTGCTACGAAACAAATAACCAACACTCTAGGCTATGATGGCGGTGCGTGGTTTAGTGCCGACGGAAAACAGATCATCTGGAGGGCAAGCCGCCCAAAAACGGAAGCCGAGATCAAGGAGTATAAAGATCTTCTTGCCGAGGGCCTGGTGGCACCCATACAAATGGAAGTCTTCATTGCCAATGCCGATGGCACCAATGCCAGGCAGATTACCTCGCTCGGGCAGGCCAACTGGGCCCCCAACTTCTTACCCGATGGTAGGGTCATTTTTTGTAGTAACCATGAATACAAAAGAGGTTTTCCTTTCAACATGTACACAATGAACCAGGAAGGCACTAACATAGAAAAGATCAGTCGCGACAAAGGTTTCGATGCCTTTCCCATGTTCAGCTACGACGGAAAGAAAATAATCTTCTGCAGCAACCGTAATAATGGCGGCACACACGACACTAACATCTTCATCGCCGATTGGGTGAAATAACACGGATCTATTGCTTTATTTACTCACCATTCACCATTCACCACTCACATATTCACCATTCACCATTCACAATTCACGGTCAAAACATCGTAGTTTTGGCCCGAAACCAAAATCAAAATAAGCATGGGTACCAGTTTATACTCCGCAATGTTGCATGCACATAGTGTTGGCCGTTGGATTGTTCTGATTCTTTTACTTTTTGCCATCATGAACAGTCTACTGGCTGGCAACCGCCCCTACATCCGTTCCGACAACAGGCTCGGTCTCTTGCTGACCATCTTTGCTGATTTGATGTTGCTGTTAGGTGTGTACTTATATTTTGCAGGTACCCTTGGCTATGAAGCCATCAAAACCAAAGGCATGACCACTGCCATGAAAGATCCCTACACCCGCTTCTTTGCCGTGGAGCACCTTCTCGGTATGCTGATCGCCATCATATTAATTCACATCGGTAAAGCCCAGGGCAAGAGGCCTATTGGTGACCGTGCCAAGCACCGTCGCACTATGATCTTCTATTTGGTGGCCCTGCTAATCATCCTGGCATCCATTCCATGGCCCTTCCGTGAGATCTTCCAGACAAGAGGCTGGTTCTAGAGAGAGGTCGAAGGTTTAAGGTGTACAGTATAGCGAGTGTCGGAACCAACCTCGAACGTCGAACCTCGAACCTCAAACTATTCCTCGTTTCCCTAGCTCTATCACTTCACAATCTTTAATATCAGAACCATCGATCGTAAAGCGGACGATGGTTCTTACTTTATGCCAACCCTGGTTGCCTGCGGCACCTGGATTCATGTGCAGGCAATTGATCTTTTCGTCGTAAATAATCTTCAGGATGTGCGAGTGGCCGCTTATAAACAGTCTCGCCCCGTTTGCAATAAGCTCTTGTTTCACACCCGGTGCATACTTGCCGGGATGGCCACCAATGTGTTTCATATAGACTTTTACGTCTTCACAATTCCACACCAGGTTTTCAGGGTAAATACCGCGGATGTCATACCCGTCAATGTTCCCATAAACTCCCTTCAGGGGCTTAAATTCCTTTAGCCGGTCGGCAATGGCAGCCGTTCCGAAATCACCCGCATGCCATATCTCGTTACATTCCTCAAAATGCTTGAACACGGCTTCATCAAGGTAGTTGTGTGTATCCGATATTAATCCAATCCTCGTCATAGCCTTCTTATTGTTCTCTTAATATCCACGATTGTTACTAAAATAATACTCTACTATTTTTGTGGAGTAATAGAATCTTCTCTATATTTGGGCAACATTAATCGATTTGCACAAATAAACTACAATGAAAAAGTCAACAACCTTGCAGATGAACAATAAGTTAGGGGCCCTCTCTTTCTTGCAGTTCTCCTGTTGTTGTTGCTCTCCTTCTTCTTGTTGTTGCTAAAAACACAACATTCCCGCTTGCTTGCTATACGTATAGATTGTAACTCGAAAATTAAATAACGCAACTGTCACCGGCCGATCCTCATTGGCAGGGCAGGGTTTAAAATAGCTGTTATGGCAACGAAACAAGGAAAAGTAGTATTAGTTGGTGCAGGTCCCGGCGACCCCGAACTCATCACTGTAA